>JAHCKB010000389.1 GCA_026125985.1 Bradyrhizobium sp. | reverse complement strand
ATCACGGCGATGCGCACACTTTCCTCCCCAGATTGACAGTATACTTACTATCTCGAGGCCAATGTAGCGCCGCCTTGCCGGCGGCGCTACAGGAAAATTCGCGGCCGAAAGGTCAGATCACTTGCACCTTTTCACCTTGACGCCGTTCACCCAGACCGTCTTGCAGACGACGACAGGCTTCTTGACCACGACGGCGCCGCGCGGCCCGACGCAGGCGACACGCTCCACGCCGTCGGCGCAGATGATCGCGCTGGCGGTGCGGGATTCCAGGGTCAAGGTGGCGGAAAAGGCGAGCAGGGCGGTGCCCGCGAGCAGCAATGAACGCATGTTGTTCTCCTCTATCCTCGTTGCCGGCAAAGTTTTCTCGACTTAATTCTACTTCTTCTTGCCCTCTTCCTGCGCCAGCACCTTCTTGCAGGCCGGCGTCAGCTTGTCGTTCTCCTTTTCGAGGCAGGCGATGATCCGGCCGCCGCCGGGCATGACGCTCTTGCAGTACTTCTCGTAGTCGCCCATGCAGGCGTCGCGCTGCGCGGCTGTAAGTCCCTGCGCAAATGCGCCGGAGGAGCTCAGCAGAACGGCGGCGATGATGATGCGAAACATTTGGTCTCTTCCTTTCCTGTTAATCCTGTCAGTCTGGCCGGACCGGTCGCGCTTGCCTGGCGGCCGTGGACTCATTGTATTGATGGCGTCGTGGCAGTTTCAGGCGACTGCTTCCTCGTGCAAGGAGAACCCATGGCGGAATTGAGAAACAGATGGCTTGCTTTCTATACCGCGAATGTCGAGCCGTTCTACAAGCAGGTATTCTCTCACATCGAAAAGATGATCATCGGTACGCTGATCGTCTCGGCCGGTGCGCATGTGTCGAGCGAGGAGCCGGCGATCCAGTTGTTCGGCTACCTCCGCCACGGTCTGATCGGGCGAGGCGTAATGCTGGTCGGTGTTGTCCTGCTGGTCCTGAATTTCATCGACGGGCTCACCAAACTCGCAAAAGTGAACTGGCATCTGGCATTACAGGTCGCAATGTCGATCCTTTACATCGCGGTTTCGCTACGTCTGATCCAGCTCATCCTCGCCTTTCGTGGCGGCGGTGAATAGCCGGCAGGGGCAAATGCGCCGCCGTTTGTTCATTCTGGTCCAGGACGCTAGCGCGCCATGAACGGCACCAGCACATCCCTGCAGGCCGGAGAGAGTTGGGGACCGCGGTTGGCGATGCACTGCATGATCCGTCCGCCGCCGGGCGCGACACCGGCACACAGCGTGCGGATGTCGGCGGCGCAGGCCGAGCGCAGCACGAACAGCTCTTCGCGCGGTCGCATCGGGCGCAGCACAATGATCGCGGGCGCCGCGGCAGGTGCCGCGCCGGCGGCTGACGGAGCGCTGCCTCCCGATACGGGGGCTGCGCCGCCCACGGCGGCAAGTGCCTTGCCGCAACCCGCCGAAACTCTGGCCTTGTTCTTCTCCAGGCATTCGAGCGCCGGGGCGCCGCCGGTCGGGACGCCGGCGCAGACCTTGGGATAGTCCGAGCGGCAGGCCGAACGGATGGCGGAAGCCTGCGCCTCGGTGGGCTTTTTCGTGGCGGCGGTTGCAGCAGGCTTGCTCTCGCCCTTGGGTGCTGCGGCGGGCTTGGTGCTGGCGGGCGTGGCGCTCTCGGTTTTCGGTGTGGCCGCAGGCGCAGTTTCGGTCTTGGCCGGTTCGCTCTTCGTCGCTTCACTCTTGGCCGGTTCGCTCTTCGGTGCGGCCGAGGCCTCGATCGACTTCACCGCGCCCTGGCATCCCGACGACAGGCTCGACATGTTCTTGGCGAGGCACTGCAGGGCAGCTTCGCCGCCCGGCGTCACGCTGGAGCAATGCGCCATGAAGTCGGAGCGGCAGGCGGACCTGACGGCTTCCTTCTGCGCCTCGGTGGGCTGTGCGAAGGAGGACGCTGCGACGGCCAGCGAGAGTGCCGCCGTCAACGCGCAAAGCGTCGCATGGTGGTTCAACGTACCGAACATTTTCAATGAATCCCTTTGCTATTCACTCGAGGCTATTCACTCGGGCATCCGCTTTAACTGAAATTCTCGAGCGGCCGATCAGCAGAAATACTTTCGCAGGTGGTATCGTTTCCGGTTTCCGGTTCCACTACAAGTGTATTGTGCTATTTTCATGATAGGGCGGGTAGCCGCTTTCCGATTAAGAAGCCTGTTTGAAAATCAAGTTTTAGCCGGGGTACGGAAATGAGGCATGCGTCGAAGCCTGCACATTCGAAGCCGAATGTCCTTTCGCGACTGCGAAGCTCAGTATTGCGTGCCCTGTCGGTGGCGCCGGCAGCCATCGCGCTAAGTGCATGCGAGCAAAATACTTTTGTACAACCTCCGCCGCCAAAGGTCGAGGTTGCCGCGCCCCTCCAGAAGAATGTCACACGGTACATCGACGCCACCGGCAACACCGCGTCGGTGAAATCGGTCGATCTGGTCGCGCGCGTGCAGGGTTTTCTGCAATCGATCAATTACAAGGACGGCACCTTCGTCAAGGAAGGGACCACGCTGTTCACCATCGAGCCCGAGACCTACAAGCTGAAGCTGGATCAGGCGCAGGCCGCGGAAGCCGGCGCGCAGGCCTCGCTGAGGCAGGCCGAAACCGATTACAAGCGCCAGGTCGATCTGGTGGAGAAGCAGGCGGTCTCGCAGGCAACCCTCGATAGCTCGACCGCCAATCGCGACAATGCGCAGGCCAACCTGCAGCAGGCGCAAGCCAACACCAAGATCGCGCAGGTCAACTACGGCTATACCAACGTCACCGCGCCCTTCGACGGCGTCGTTACTGCGCATCTCGTGTCGGTCGGCGAACTCGTCGGTGTTTCCTCGCCGACGCAGCTTGCGCAGATCGTCGCGCTCGATCCGATCTACGTGAATTTCACCATCAGCGAGCAGGAAGTGCTCAAGGTGCGCCAGGAGGCGCGGCGGCGCGGCCTCACGCCGGAGGAGATCAGGAAGCTGCCGATCGAGGTTGCGTTGCAGAACGAGACGGGTTTCCCGCACAAGGGCACGCTCGACTACGTATCGCCGACGTTGAACCAGTCGACCGGCACGATCGCCGTGCGCGGCGTCCTGAAGAACCCCGATCGTGCGCTGCTGCCTGGCAATTTCGCGCGCGTCCGCGTGCCGTTTGGTGAGCAGCAGAGCGCGCTGCTGGTTCCCGATACGGCGCTCGGCGCCGACCAGGCCGGCCGCTACGTGCTGGTCGTCAATGCCGACAATGTGGTCGAGCAGCGCAAGGTGACGACCGGTCCTCTCGATGGCGGTCTGCGCGTCATCGAAACCGGGCTGAAGCCGGACGAAAAGGTGGTCATCGGCGGACTGCTGCACGCGATCCCCGGCCAGAAGATCGACGCGCAGGCAGGAAAGATCGAGTCCGGCGCCGCGGCGTCGAAGTGAGGAGCCGGCGATGATCTCGAAGTTCTTCATCGAACGGCCCGTCCTTTCCAACGTCATCGCCGTCCTGATGATCCTGATCGGGGGCGTGGCGCTCTACAATCTCGCGGTCGCGCAATATCCCGACGTCGTTCCGCCGACGGTTCAGGTCACCACGCGCTATCCGGGCGCCAGCGCCAAGACCGTGATCGATACGGTGGCCCTGCCGATCGAGCAGCAGGTCAACGGCGTCGAGGATATGCTCTACATGCAGTCCTACAGCGGCGCCGATGGCACATATTCGCTGACGGTCACCTTCAAGATCGGTACGGATCTGAATTTCGCGCAGGTGCTGGTGCAGAACCGGGTGTCGGCTGCATTGTCGCAATTGCCGAGCTCGGTGCAGAACCAGGGCGTCACCGTGCAGAAGAAGTCGACGGCGATCCTTCTGTTCGT
>JAHCKB010000388.1 GCA_026125985.1 Bradyrhizobium sp. | reverse complement strand
TTTGCTTTTTCGAGTTGCGTGGGCATCCGGCTCTCCAATCGTCGATCGGTCCGTGCAATAACGCGGGTTTATCCATCAGCGAAATTGGTTATTCTTCTCCCATGCATCAGCTTTTTGCATGAGGTCAGAAGTGGACAGCGACGCGCTCAAGACCTTCCTCACGGTGCATCGTCGGGGCGGCGTCTCCAATGCGGCTCGGGCGCTGCATCGCTCCCAGCCGGCGATCTCGCGGCGTATTGCGCTGCTTGAGCAGGAACTCGGCGTGCCCCTGTTCGAGCGCCTGGCCGGCCGCACCGCGCTCAGCGACGCCGGCCGCGTCCTGGTGCCCTATGCCGAGCGCGCCGTTGCGGCCGTGCAGGATGCGGAGAATGCGATCGGCGCCTTGACGCGACAGAGTGCGGGGCCGGTCTCGCTTGCCGTCGTCGGCACGCTTGCAGGAGGGCGCCTGTCGCACATCCTCAAGCGCTTCGCGCGCGCCTGTCCCGACGTCGACCTTGCGCTGCGGACGGCAACCAGCGCGGAAGTGAGCGACCTGATCCGGCGTGGTGAGGCGACCATCGGCCTGCGCTACGACATCGACCGCTTGCGTGATCTCGATCATGAGCGGCTCGCCAGCGAGCCATTGCAGGTGGTCTGCGCGCTCGATCATCCGCTGGCCGGCAAGCGCATCGCACGGCTTGCCGATCTGCGCGGTGAGCGCTGGATCGCGTTTCCGGAAATCCCCGGCCGGCGCGAGATCGCGGCCTCGCACGTCTTTTCGCTGTTCCTCACCCACGGACTGGGCGAGATCGCCTGGACGCCGGTGGACAGCCTCACCGCGCAGAAGCGGCTGGTCGAATCCGGCCTCGGCATCGCGTTGCTGTCGCAGAGCCACGCGGCCGATGAGCTGCGCTTCGGATCGATCGCGACGATCCGGGTCGGCGATCTCTCGGCAAGCCAGGACATCGTCGCCGTCACCCGCCGTGGCGGCTTCCTCAGCGCGGCGTCGCAGCAGCTCCTTGATTTCATCCGCGAGGGCTACGCCGGAAAGAGTTCGGCCGGCCACGAGGCGGGCCGGCCGAAACGGATGCGCGGAAAGCGCAGAGACTAGGGTAGCGGCTTACTGCCCGGCCTTCACCTGGGCTGCAGCGATGGCCAGCAATTCTCCCATCTTCGCCTTTATCTCGGCCTCCGATACCGCGACGCCCTTCTTGGCGAGATCGCCTGCGACCTTGCGGAGCACGTCGGCATCGCCCGCTTCCTCGAAATCGGCAGCGACCACTTCCTTGGCATAGGCGGCGGCTGCATCTCCGGTCATTCCGAGCTTTTCGGCGGCCCACTGGCCGAGCAGCTTGTTGCGGCGGGCTTCGGCCTTGAATTTCTGTTCCTCGTCGAGGGCGAATTTCTTCTCAAAACCCTCTTCGCGCTTGTCGAATGTCGTCATGTCGGAGTTCCAATCCCCTGCCAGTCTGGACGAGGGGTGGCCGCGTTGCGACGACCCTCTCGGCTGCCTACATATGTATCTAATTCGGGCGGAACAACGGGTTTTTGAGCCGCAGGCGAAACATCGGAATCGGGCCGAAACCGCGACGGTATAACTCCGCCCCGGGGTGGCCGGATCGATTGTGCTGGATAGGCCAATCGGTTAGGTTGCCCAGAGGCTCGGTTCCTGTTCTGTTTCCGTCGGTAAATCAGGTTTCCGGGCCTTCACGGCAGCTCCGTCGTGGGTCATCAGTCCTTGTCATCCGGAGCACACCAAATCGATGGATTTCAACAAAACACGGTACGTCCCAATGAGCCGTCGGCGACGCATTTATGAAGGCAAGGCCAAGGTGCTTTACGAAGGTCCCGAGCCTGGCACCCTGATTCAGCACTTCAAGGACGATGCGACCGCCTTCAACGCCAAGAAGCATCAGATCATCGAGGGCAAGGGTGTCCTCAACAACCGGATCTCGGAGTACCTGTTTCAGCACCTCAACGACATCGGTGTGCCGACTCACTTCATCCGGCGTCTCAACATGCGCGAGCAACTGATTCGCGAGGTTGAGATCGTGCCGCTGGAGGTGGTGGTGCGGAACGTGGCGGCGGGCTCGCTGTCGCAGCGTCTCGGCATCGAGGAAGGTACCCAGTTGCCGCGCTCGATCATCGAGTTCTACTACAAGAACGACCAGCTCAACGACCCCATGGTGTCCGAAGAGCACATCACTGCCTTCGGCTGGGCCACGCCGCAGGAGATCGACGACATCATGGCGCTCGCCATCCGCGTCAACGACTTCCTGACCGGGCTTTTCCTCGGCATCGGCATCCGTCTCGTCGACTTCAAGATGGAGTGCGGGCGGCTGTTCGAAAACGAGATGATGCGGATCATCGTGGCCGACGAGATTTCTCCGGATTCGTGCCGGCTGTGGGACGTCAAGTCCAACGAGAAGCTGGACAAGGATCGTTTCCGCCGGGATCTCGGCGGGCTTCTGGAGGCCTATACGGAAGTTGCCAAGCGGCTCGGAATTCTCATGGAGAATGAGCGCCCCGCCGGCACTGGCCCAGTGCTGGTCAAGGGTTAGAGACTCGAGGAAGAGATCGTGAAGGCACGCGTTACCGTTACGTTGAAGTCCGGCATTCTCGACCCCCAGGGCAAGGCCATTGAGGGGGCGCTGAAGTCGCTCGGTGTCGAGGGCGTCGCCAGCGTGCGTCAGGGCAAGGTGTTCGACATCGAGATGGCCGGAGCCGACCGCGCCAAGGCCGAAGCTGCGTTGAAGGACGCCGCTGACAAGCTGCTGGCAAACACCGTGATCGAGAACTATCGGGTCGAGCTGCTCTAGATGAAATCCGCCGTCCTCGTCTTCCCTGGCATCAATCGCGAGCGCGACATGGCGCGTGCGCTGAAGCTCGTCTCGGGCAAGGAGGCGGCGATGGTCTGGCATGCCGAGACCGCGTTGCCCAAGGGGACCGATCTCGTCGTGGTGCCCGGCGGTTTCTCCTATGGCGATTATCTGCGTTGCGGCGCCATTGCGTCGCGTGCGCCCGTGATGGATGCGGTGCGTGACTTCGCTTCCAGGGGCGGCCTCGTACTCGGTGTCTGCAACGGCTTCCAGATACTCTGCGAGGCGGGCCTCCTGCCGGGCGTCCTGATGCGCAATGCGCGCTTGAAATTCATCTGCCACGACGTGCATCTGCGCGTGGAGCGTTCTGGTACGCCGTTCACCCGCGGCTACAATGCCGGTCAGGTGATCCGCGTGCCCGTCGCCCACGGCGATGGCAACTACGAGGCCGACGAAGAGACGCTGAAGCGGCTCGAAGGCGAGGGGCGGGTGCTCTACCGCTACTGCTCGCCGGAGGGCGTGGTGGACGAAGCCTCAAACATCAACGGCGCCGCCAATTCCATCGCCGGCATCGTCAACGAGCGCGGCAATGTGCTCGGCATGATGCCGCATCCGGAAAACCACGTCGAAGAGATCATGGGCTGCACCGACGGCCGCGGCCTGTTTGCCGGCCTCGTCGCACATCTCGACAAGGCGGCGTGATTTCAGGCCGCTCTACCGGACTCCGTCGCGCGTTCGCCAGCAATCGGTTGCCAGCAGCAGGTCGGTAAGGTCACCGTAGCGTTGGGCGTTGAGCCCGGTCAGCTCGGAAATCCGCTCGATCCTTGCGTAGACCGTATTCGGATGTTTGCCGAGCAGGCGCGCCGCCTTCTGGACATTCATGTCCGCCTCGGCGATGGCGTTCAGGGTTTGAATCAATGTGCCTTCGGCTCGCGCATCCGCGCTGGCGAGGGCGGAGACCCAGACGGGCGGGGCCGCCTGCAGGCTGCTCGCGCCATGATGCACCAGGAGACTGCGCACCGGCAGACTCGAAAAGCCCACGACGCGGTT
>JAHCKB010000387.1 GCA_026125985.1 Bradyrhizobium sp. | reverse complement strand
GCCGTACGGCGTGATCGCCTTCATGACGGTCGTCTACCTGATACTCGGCTGTTTCCTCGATCCGATCGGGATCATGCTGGTTACGCTGCCCATTCTGCTTCCCATGTGGAAAGCTGTCGGCCTGGACCTGATCTGGATGGGGGTTTTGGTCGTCATGCTGCTCGAGATAGGCCTGTTGACCCCACCCGTTGGATTGAACGCTTTCGTCATCAAGACCGTTGTCGGTGATGCGGTTTCCCTGACCACCATTTTCAAGGGGCTGATCGGATTCATTATTGTCGATATCGTTGTCGTGGTGCTGCTGGTCGCATTTCCGCAGATCAGCCTTTTCTTGCCGGCCCTCCTGGACTAGGGCCTGCCTTCGAGGCGACGCGCGGGAAGACTTTCGCCGGGCTTCCGGTCCCTTGGATCGGTCCTGCTGCCCGAGAAGCGCGGCAAGAGGTTTGGTTCGGTCGCTACCTTGTCCTGCAAGACAATCCCTGTAGTCTGGCGAAAACAAGGGGAAGAGATCGATGGGGAAGGTTCTGGAGGGCGTGCGCGTCCTCGATTTCGGGCGCTACATCGCAGGTCCCTATTGCGCGACGTTGCTGGCCGAGTTCGGTGCCGAGGTCATTCGCGTGGAAAAGCGTGACGGTAGCGAAGATCGCTTTGTAGCGCCGGTCGGCGAAGGCGGCGAGGGCGCGCTGTTCCTGCAGATCAACCGAAACAAGAAGTGCATTACGCTTGATCCGATGAAGCCGGAGGGGCAGGAGGTGATTCGCCGGCTGGTTGCGACCGCGGACGTCGTCGTTGCCAATCTGCCGCCGCAGACCCTGCGCGCGATGAAGCTCGATTACGAGTCGCTGAAGTCGATCAAACCCGACATCATTCTGACGACGGCAACTGCATTCGGCGGACCGGGGCCCTGGTCCGACCGCGTCGGCTTCGACGGCGTCGGGCAGGTCATGTCAGGTTCGGTATACATGACCGGTGCTGGCGATCCGCCTTACCGGGCCGCGGTGAACTGGGTTGATTTTGGAACCGCGCTGCATTGCGCGTTCGGGACTCTCGCTGCGCTGATCGAACGTGGGAAATCCGGGCGCGGGCAGGTCGTCGAGGGGGCGCTGCTCGCAACCGCTCTGTCTTTCACGAATGCGACGTTGATCGAGCAGGCGGTGATCAGCGCCAATCGTGTTCCGACCGGAAACCTCGGCCAGACCGCCGCGCCGGCCGACATCTATCGGACCAAAGACGGCTGGGTGCTTTGTCAGGTCACGGGGCATCCGCTGTTCATACGCTGGGCAAAATTGATGGGAGAGGAGGACCAGTGGTTGGCGGATCCTCGCTTTGCGGACGACCTTAAGCGCGGCGACCATGGCCCGATTATCAGCGAGCGGATGGCGCGCTGGTGCGCCGGCCGCACCACGCAGGAGGCTGTCGACACGCTGGGCAAGGCGATGATTCCGGCTGGACCCGTCCTGAGTCCGCAACAGGCGCTGGAGCATCCTCATATCCGCGCCGCCGGCTTCATGCAGGACGTCGATTATCCGGGCCTGCCAAAATCCGCACCGGTCGCACGCGCTGCCGTCCGGCTGTCGGAAACGCCGGGCGAAATCGCTGCACGTCCGCCGACGCTGGGCGAGCATACGGATCCTGTTCTGACCGAGCTTGGCTATGACGCGGCTGCGATTGCCGCCCTCCGGCAGGGCGGCATCATCTAGCGGAATGAAGCGCCGGCAATTCCGGCGCCCCAGTTCATGGTGAAAAGGCAAGGTGACGGGGCAAGCCTTGCGGCTTTCGCCGGAGGATGGGCCGTCTTACTTGGGACCCACCGCCGGCCCCATCAGGCGGTCAGGCAACCATGTCGCGATCTCCGGGAAGATCGACATGATCACGATGCCGATGATCATCATCGCGACGTAAGGCACGGAGCCCCACAGCACCGTCTTGGTGGGCACGTCCGGCGCGATGGCGTTGACCACGAACAGGTTCAGCCCGACCGGCGGTGTTATCAGCCCGATTTCCATGTTGATCGTCACGATCACGCCGAACCAGACCGGGTCGAAGCCAGCGGCCGTGATGATCGGCAGCAGGATCGGAGCGGTCATCAGGATAATGCCCGCAGGCGGAATGAAGCAGCCGCACACCAGCAGAAAGACGTTGATGAGCCCCATCAATACCCAGCGGTTGAGTTGCGCGTCCGCGATGGCCTGCGCCAGCGTCTGGGTGATGTAGAGCGAGGTCAGCATGTAGCCGAACAGCACGGCGGTGGCGATGATCATCAAGATCATTACCGACTCGCGCGTGGTGGAGCGGAGAATCTCCCACCATGCCGTCGGATTCCACATCCGGTAGATCGTTATCGCGAGAACGACGCACAGCGCTGCGCCGACGCCTGCCGCTTCCGACGGCGTCGCGACGCCGCCGTACAGTACGTACATCACCCCGATCACGATGAACAGGAAGGGCGCGACTTTCGGGATGGACTCGAACTTCTCGCGCCAGGTGAAACGGAACCCCGCCTCATAGGCCCGGAAGCCCTTGTACCAGATGTAGGCCAGCGTCCACAGCATGAAGAGGCCGGTTAGCAACAAGCCCGGCAGCACCCCGGCGAGGAACAGGCGGCCGATGGAGGTTTCGGTGGCAATGCCGTAAAGGATGAACGTAATCGATGGCGGGATCAGGATCCCGAGCGTGCCCCCGGCGCAGATCGAACCGGTCGCCACCTCGTCCGGGTAACCGCGCTTGCGCATCTCCGGGATGCCCATCTTGCCGATGGCGGCGCAGGTTGCCGGCGACGAGCCGGTCAACGCGGCGAACAGCGCGCAGGCCCCGATGTTGGAAATCACCAATCCGCCGGGAACGCGATAGAGCCAGCGGTCGAGCGCGATATAGAGATCCTTGCCTGCGGGCGACGAGCCGATCGCCGCCCCCATCATGATGAACATCGGAATGGAGACGAGGGTAAAATCATGCAAGCCCGAATAGAGGGTTTCTGCCGCAACTCTCAGCGAGTCGGCGCCCTGGAACAGCACCAGGAAGGCGACACCGATGGCGCCGAGCGCAAAGGCGACTGGTGCGCCGGTCAGCAACACCGCCACCGTGACGACGAGCACAAGGACGCCTTGAGAAGACGGGCTCATATGCCGGCCCCCGGGATGTTCACATCGGTCCCGCTATCGGCCAGGCTGGCATCGACGGCGTGCTCCTTGACTTCAATGCCGAACGGCGGCTCGCGGCCGGCGAGCAAATTGAGCAGATCGGCGACGTACTGCAACGTGAGAATCCCCAGGCCCACCGGCATGGCACTGTAGGGAATCCACAGGCGCGCTCGCCACATCGTATCGGATACCCAGCTTCCCTCGAAGGCCTCATGCCAGAACTGAAAGGTGAGCACGGTCATCAAGAGGCAAAAACCCAACGAGACCGCGATGGCGCAAAGGGCGAGCCAGTAGCGCATGCGGTCGCCCAGATACATCGGCAATACGTCGACGTTCACGTGCCCCTTGGTCAGCAACACATATGGCGCGCCGATGAAGGTGGCCGCAATCAGGCTGTAGGTCACGAAGTCGGTCTGCCAGATCGTATTGTCGTTGAGAACGTAGCGGATGAACACCATCTGGCAGACGATGACCACTGCGGCTGCGATCAGAACCGCCGCGAAAATCCCGCAAGCCTGCGACAGCAGTGTGATCAGTCGGTTGAAAAAGTTCATCAGTCCGCAGCCCCGTTGAACGAAAAGATCGGCCGGCGAATGCGCCGGCCGATCCTATCTCAGGAGGTCATTTGACCGCCAGTGCCTCGTCGATCAGCTTCTTGCCGTCCGGCACCTCCTTGGCGAATCCGGCATAAGAACTCTTCTGCGCTACGTCGAGCCAGGACTGGTACTCGGCGGGCGTCAGAGTGACGACTTCTACCTTGTTGTCCTGGA
>JAHCKB010000386.1 GCA_026125985.1 Bradyrhizobium sp. | reverse complement strand
ACGACGCCCGCAGCGTACTGGCGAACGACCTGCCGCAGGGTTTTATCAGGCTGCGCGAGGCGCTGCGCCCATTGGTCGGCGACCTCTCGCGCGTGGTCTTCACCTCCTATGCCAATCCTACACTGTCGGAGGGCGGCGGCCCCTGCCCCGGCGGGCGCGCCGGATTTGAAATCCACCCGTCGTTCAACGCCGAGCCGCGCCGGCTCGCCACCGTCTCGGCGTTCGTCCAGAACGAGTTCCTGCCGCAACTGAAGGCGATCGCACTGTGCGAAGCCGGCATCCTCTGCCGCAATCCGCAAATCGACCGCATGACTTTCGTGGACGCCCATCAGAGCGCGTTCGCCGGCCACGGCTTCTGCGCCCGCGCGCAAACCGATCCGGAATTCGACCGGGAGTGCTTTGCTGCAAATGGCGAGAGCTTCAATTCCGACATCGTCGTCGCCGCCAACCAGCCGATGGTGTGCGGCCGCAGCCCGAGCGAATACCGCGCCTATCTGCCTCGCGCCCGCTGGGTCCGCGACGCCAATGACAGCTATTTTGCGGCGATGACCTATCCGCAAGGTCTGCCCGCCTCGATGCAGCCGTCTGACATCCACGACGCCACCTGGGGCGTGCTGTCGGCGGTCTATGGCGGCGCCGTCCATCCGAGCGCGGAAGGGCATGCCGTGATGGCGGATGCCGCCGTCCTCGCCGCCGCCAACGTGCTGCAGCTCAATGTGGGCGTGCCCGAAGTAATCTCGCAGCCGATCTCGCCGGTCGAGAACCGCTGAACGCGCTAAAGTGGCGTAGCGCCTTCGGCCTGCGACGCCGCGAAGACCAGGCTGCGATCATTCACCGGTCCGTTCGACAGTTGTCCGAGGCGCGCCTCAGCGCGTCGGCGCCATCGCGCCGCCGGGTGGGCGGGCCGGAGCCATGGCGCCCCCGGGCGGCCGGGCCGGCGCTATCGCGCCGCCGGGTGCGGCTGCCTTCCTCGGCGCCTGCTTGAGCAGCGCCGCCGCCTGCGCCGGCAGATATTTCTGGATGATCTCGGGATCGAGCAGCGCCATCTCCTTGTCGGGCAACCGCGTCCAAACCTCGTCCATGCCGAACAGCGCGATGCCGACGAAGCCGCGCATCGTCAGCGTCTGGCCGTCGGGGCTCACCGTCATCTTGGCATTGTAGACCTGGCCATCGCGCGGATCGAGCACATTGCCGCCTTCGTAAGTAAGCCCTTTGCGCTTCATGTCACGGATGAAGGGAATGCCGAGCCACGGCATGCCCTTGCGATCGTCCGTGCATTTCGAGCAGACCGGATTGGGCGGATCGCCGGGCTTCGGGAACATTTTGGCGATGACGCCTTCGTAAAGGCCGTCACGCTCGATGACCAGGAACATGCCGACGGTCTTGCCGTCCTCTACCTTCTGCCAGAGCCCGGCTGCAGACGGCTCGGCTGCGCGCGCCGGCGCGCTCGGCACCAGCGTCAGCAACCCGGCAGCCAATGCAAAACCGGTCGCGACCGAAAGCAGCAGGGAACGGGCATTCCGCATCGTCATCACCTTGATCAATCGACAAATTCAATGGCCGCAGACTACGGCCATTTGGCGGACGGTTCCAGTGGGCGGACGGCAGGCTGCGCGGCGTCCCGGCTAGAATCAGTTGACCCCGAGCTTCTTCTGCAAGCTCGATGACGAGGTTGTGTACTGGAACACCAGCCGCTTGTCCGGATAGACGTAGCGGTGCGCCTTCTGCGCCATCAGCGCGCCCTCGTGGAACCCGGACAGAATGAGCTTCAGCTTGCCCGGATAGGTGTTGATGTCGCCGATAGCGAAAACGCCGGGAATGTTCGTCTCGAACGCCGCGGTATCGACCGGGATCAGGTTGTTTTCGAGTGCAACGCCCCAGTTCGCAACCGGGCCGAGCTTCATCGTGAGTCCGAAGAACGGCAGCATCATGTCGCAATCGACCTTGCTCATGGCGTTGTCGTTGCCCTTGACGTGGGCGCCGGCGAGCTGGCCGTTCCCGCCTTCCAGGCCCGTGACCTGGCCGATCTTGAGGTCCATCTTGCCGGCGGCAACCAGCGCACGCATCTGCTCCACGCTGTGGGGAGCGGCGCGGAAATCGTCGCGACGGTGCACCAGCGTGATGCGCTTGGCGATCGGATGCAGGTTGAGCGTCCAGTCGAGCGCGGAATCGCCGCCACCGACGATCATCACGTTCTTGTCGCGGAACTGCTCCATCTTGCGTACGGCATAGAATACGGAGGTCCCCTCGTAAGCCTCGATGCCCGGCACCGGCGGCCGCTTCGGCTGGAACGATCCACCGCCTGCCGAGATCACGACGACCTTGGCCTCGAACTCCTTGCCGGCATCGGTCTTCACCCGAAACAGGGGATCGCCGATCTTCTCGATCGTCTCCACCATCTCGTTGAGATGGAAGGTCGGGCCGAACGGCTTGACCTGCTCCAACAAAGCATCGGTGAGGCCCTGCCCCGTCACCATGGGGATGCCGGGAATGTCGTAGATCGGCTTCTCGGGATAAAGCTCGGCGCATTGGCCGCCGAGCTTGTCGAGGATGTCGACCAGATGCGCCTTCATGTCCAGGAGGCCCAGTTCGAACACGGCGAACAGTCCGCAGGGACCCGCGCCAATAATCAGCACATCGGTTTTGATCACTTCGCTCATATCGTTGCTTTTTCGGTTGAAGCGTTTCGGTCGGACGGCGCCGGGCGGCGCTTTCGGGCGCTGTCTTCCTAGCCAAGGCCGCGGGAACAGGAAAGCGATAATATGAGCCCTGCGATGCAACCCCTTGCGGCAGCTCAACAACTGGGGTGTATGGGACTTCAGATTTTGGGAGAACTTGAGCCCGTGAACGCCCCCGCCCGTACCGAGGCCGAGCCGCGCCTTGAGGATTTTCCGTACCGGCTTTCGGACAACGTCCGTTTCGCCGATCTCGACATCAACCAGCACGTCAACAACGCGAGCTACGCCACCTATTTCGAGACCAGCCGGGTCCTCCTGATGAAGGACGGCGCCAACGGGCTGTCACCTGAGGGCTTCGGCTGGGTCATGGTGCGGCTCGACATCAACTTCCGCGCCGAGTTGCACTGGCCCGGAACGATCGAACTGGGACTGGGCGTTGCGAAGATCGGACGGACTTCCGTCAGCTTCGACCAGGTGGTTTTCTCCGAGGGCAAATGCGTGGCCTCGGCACGCGCGGTCAACGTCCTGGTCGATCAGGTGACGCGCAAGCCGGCGCAGCTGACCGAGGAGATCAGGGCAAACTTTCGACGCTGGATCCGTCGCGGGGTCGATCTGGAGTAGGACCGATCCTGTCGTACGCCGTCAGGCCTGCCGCTCGGGCGTGGAGACGATCAGGCCATCGAGTTCGTCCGTCACCTTGATCTGGCACGACAGGCGCGAATTGGGTCGCACGTCGAAACCGAAGTCCAGCATGTCCTCTTCCATCGGCGAGGGCGAACCGGTCTTCTCACGCCAGGCTTCGTCGACATAGACGTGGCAGGTCGCGCAGGCACAGGCGCCGCCGCACTCGGCCTCGATGCCCGGAATGGCGTTGCGGATCGCGCCTTCCATCACGGTCGCACCATTCTCAACTTCAACGGTACGGGTCACGCCGGTGTGGTCGACATAGTGGATTTTGGCCATGGTTTCTCGCGCTGACGGAATCGAAGTACTGAAGATGGAAGAGGTCCCGGCAGTCCTATAACGGGTCAATCCCGGCAATGCCAGCGCCGGGCTGCAGGACAGACGTCCGGATTCGTTCGGTAGTTGTCCTCAGCTCCTGCCGAGAAAGGCTTCGATGGCGCCCCGCGCCGCGGCCACGGCGTCCTTGAGCCCTTCCAGCGCAGCCCCGGCATTGCCCGCCTCGTTGAACGCGGTTTCCAGCCGGCCGGCCGCTTCCGCGACCGCAAAAGCGCCGATTGCCCGTGCCGAGCCCTTCAGCGTATGCGCGAGATTGCCGGCCTCTGGCGGGAGAGGCGTCAGCCGATCGAGCAGTCCCGTCG
>JAHCKB010000385.1 GCA_026125985.1 Bradyrhizobium sp. | reverse complement strand
ACATGCCCGGCCTTGACTAAGTAATCTTATCCCTGCACGAACGCCAGCAGCACGCCGTTGGCCGCAGCGGGCGGCACCACGGCCGCGCCGCTGCTTGCGACTGCTCTTTCGCCGATCGCGGCCTTCGCGGTGGCGAGATCGATCACCACAAGCTCCAGGCCTGCGCCCGCGCGATCGGGCAGGGTGCTGACGTCCACGCCCGGATATCTCTTCCCCAGCGTATCGCGCGCCAGGAAAACGAAGTCAGCCCGCCCGTTGCCGGTCGGCACTGTGGCCGATCCATCCGCCGCCATGCGCACCTCGCCCGCGATCATCTTTGCAAGATGTCGCGCGTCCTCTTCCGGTTTCGGCGTCACGATGAAGACCCGCGCGATGCGCCTCGCCGTATTGGCATGCTTCTGCAGTTCCGGGATCCACACCGTCTCCCGTGTCTTGTGCTGGCAGGCGAAAAGCCGCACGCCGCCCGGCGCTTCCTTCACCGGCCACTGGAAGGTGGCGAACTTCGCCGCGCTCTTCGTGCCGTCCGGCATCGTCACCGGCCGCTCGAAGTCGGTCGGGCCGATGGCGGCATAGCCGAGGTCGCGGATTTCGGCAGCGCCCGCCGCCGCACTCGGCGTCGTGAAGGCGACGCGCTCGATGCCGCCACCGGTCTGCTCCAGATAGACCCTGGTCGGCGCGTTGTGCTCGGTGGCGTTGAGCACGCCGAGCAGTTCCATGTAATCCTCGCCCAGCATGATGGTGTAATTGCCCGTGCCCATATGGGCACTGTGGGTGCCGCGCGGCGAAACGGTGAAGCCGAGCTGCTTCCAGTTGCTGGCCGCCGCGTCGAGGTCTTTCACGGCGACGACGGCATGATCGATTCCGGCGATGTTCTTGATGGTCACGCTTGCACGATGTCCCTGTTGAGGCGGCAGGAGGGGTTTCGCTTTCGCTCAGTCCATCCTACGATTGCCCCCGGGGGAAGTCTAATGCCGCCAGAAACCATCCGCATGCCGGAATCGCTGTGGGCCGCGGTAACGCCGCGCGGGCCGGAACTGCCGCAACTCGAAGGCCGCGTGCAGGCCGATGTCGTGATTGTCGGCGCAGGCTTCACCGGCCTGTCCACCGCGCTGCACCTGCGAGAGGCCGGCGTCGACGTTGCTGTCGTGGAAGCCGCCGAGCCCGGCTGGGGCGGTTCGGGCCGCAACAACGGCCAGGTAATCCCGACCCTGACCCGGCCCGACCCGGAAGACATTGTCGCCAGGCACGGCGCTCCCGGCGAGCGTTTTGTCGCGCTGCTGCGCGACTGCGCCTCCATTCTGTTCGACGTCGCGCGACGCTACCAGATCCAGGCCGAGCAGGAGCAGGCCGGCTGGATACAGCCGGTGCATTCGCCGGGCCGCATCAGGATCGCCGAACGCCGCGTCCGGCAATGGTCGAAGGCGGGCGCTGCGGTCGAACTGCTGTCGCGCGAGCAGGTGCGCGACATGCTCGGTTCGGATGCGTGGTTCGGCGGCTTCTGGAACAGAACCGGCGGCCACGTCAATCCGCTGGCGTTGTCGCGCGGGCTGGCGCATGCCGTGCTCGATCGCGGCGGCCGCATCTTCGCGCGCTCTCCCGTCTCGCGCTTCGAGCGCATCAGCAACCGCTGGGTCGTCACCACGCCGCACGGCGAGATCTCCGGCCGTGCGCTGATCCTCGCCACCAACGCCTATACCGGCGAGTTCGAGAAGTCGCTGGCGCCGGATATCGCGCGCGAGGTGATGCCGGTGCGTTCCTGGCAGATGGCGACCGAGCCGCTGTCCGAAGCCGCGTGCAAAACCGTCATTCCCGGCCGGCAGGCGATGTCGGACACGCATGGCGAACTCTATTTCGCGCGCTACGATGCGCGCAATCGCCTCGTCACCGGCGGCGCGCTGATCGGGACCGACCCTGAACGGCTGAAGTCGCAGGTCGGTGCGCGCCTGAAGCGGCTGTGGCCGCAGATCGGCGAGGTGAAATTCGACTATGTCTGGAACGGCTATGTCGGCATGACCAGCGATTTCCTGCCGCGCATCCACCATCTCGGGCCCGACGCCTTTGCGTGGGCCGGCTGCAACGGCCGCGCGGTCGCGCTGTCGATCGCGATCGGGCAGGAGCTGGCAAAGGCGGCGCAAGGTGCGCCCGCGCAGGATCTCGCACTGCCTTTCACGGAACCTGCGCCCTGGGTTGCGCACGGCCTGCTGCGCCGTCTCGCACCGCTGATGCTGATGGTCTATCGTCGGCGTGACGCGGCGGAAATTCCCGATGGTCCATCGGGGCCGCCCCAACCGGAGCACCTGGTCGCATGGGCAAGCAATCTTCGAAATCGCTGGCGGAGCAGCTAGAGCCTTTCGTTGCCCCGTTCCGCTACGACGGCGCCAACAAGTTTCACCTCAAGTCGCACGATACCGGCGCCAAGGGCGGTCTCGACAAGGAGCAGGGCGAGAAGATCATCGAAGCGAACCGCGCAAGGCTGGCGGACTTCCAGGAGAAGCTCTACGCCCAGGACCGCTGGTCGCTGCTCCTGGTCTTCCAGGGCATGGATGCCGCCGGCAAGGACAGCGCCATCAAGAGCGTGTTCGAAGGCGTCAATCCGCAGGGCTGCGAGGTGACGTCATTCAAGCAGCCGACTTCGAAGGAACTGGATCACGACTTCCTCTGGCGCAACATGATCGCGTTGCCCGAACGCGGGCGGATCGGCATCTTCAACCGCTCGCATTACGAGGAATGTCTGGTGACGCGGGTGCATCCGGATATCCTGCAGAAGGAGAAGCTTCCGCCGTCGCTGATCACCAAGAACATCTGGCAGGAGCGCTTCGAGGACATCACCGGCATGGAGCGCTATCTGGCGCGGAACGGCACCGTCACCCTGAAGTTCTTTCTCAACCTGTCGCGGGATGAGCAGCGCAAGCGCTTCCTCGACCGGCTGGAGCAGCCCTCGAAGAACTGGAAGTTCTCGATGGGAGATGTCAAGGAGCGCGCGCTGTGGCCGCGATACATGGCGGCCTATCAGGACATCATCCGCCATACCTCGCAGCCGTATGCGCCCTGGCACGTCGTGCCGGCCGACCACAAATGGTTTGCCCGCGTCGTGATCGGCTCCACCATCGTCTCGGCGCTCGACAAGCTCGACCTGCATTTCCCCAAGGTCGACAAGGCCGACCGCAGCGAATTCAAGCAGGTCCGCCAGGCGCTGCTGGACGAGGACAAGAAGAGGAAGAAGCCGGCAAAGGGGAAGGCAGGGAAGGGGAAGTGATGGGCCCGGCGCGGTGGCACGGGCACGCCTCGCGGTTCTTCAAGCCTCGAAATCTTCCGGCACGGTGCCGAAGGTCCGCAGCACGGTGATGCTGCCCTCGGGATAGCCGACGCGAACGAAAGCCGCCGCTCCTGCATGCCCGAGCACCCGCCACATGCCCTGCGCGCGCTCGATCGCAGCCGCGGGGCTGGCGCATTTGGCCTGCTCGCCCGGCACGAGTTCGCGGCCGGCGAAGTCGAACGGCATGGCAATGAAATGCGTGATCTCGCTGATGGGCGTTCCTTCCGGATTTTTGCTCAGCCAAAACCATCCGGATGCCACAGGCGTTGAGCTGGATCAATCGCCGGTGTCTGCTGCGTCCGCTCACGGCGCGGTGCGCTACCGGTCTCGCTCGAGATAGCTGGCGTGAATGCTGACAGGATAGTTCGATCCGTCGAAGACGATGCGGATCGTCGTCTCGGATCTGCCGAAACCGACGACCCTGCCGCTCGTGGCGCGGCTGCGTGTCATCCGGCTCCTGCCGAGTTCGCTCAATCGGACCCGGTCGCCGATCCGGTAGTAGTGTTCTTCTTTCGACATCGTCAACGCTCGCGGTCACTTGTTCTTCCCTCCATAGCCGGGGAAGGGGGCAGGGAGGTGTGAACCAGATCACCCGCGGACTGATGGGGAACTTTGCAGCCATTCCGCGAAGTTCTGAGAGGCGCGTGTTGCAAACGCGGCACGACGGGCAAATCACTTCCGTTTA
>JAHCKB010000384.1 GCA_026125985.1 Bradyrhizobium sp. | reverse complement strand
GAATGAACAGCAGGGACTTCAGAAGATTCTCGAGCGGCGGGAGCGGCGTTGAATTTCGGAATATGACCCAACTCGAAAATAGCGCCAAGGTCACGCACCAGTAGAGTGGCACGACTCTGACGATGCGGTGCTGGATAAACGAGGCAGGCGTTCGCCTTGCCCCAGTCGTAACCCACATGATGAATCCGCTAATGACGAAAAAGATATCGACGCCGGCGGCGCCAAGCGGCGACCATGTCGAGCCAAAATACTCTGCTGTCATGCCATTCGCGTGGAAGAACACCACCATCATCGCGGCAATGCCGCGCAGATATTGAATACTGGAAAGCTGGGGCTGCACTTCCAACTGGGTCATGGACAAAGGATAAACTCGAAGCATGAAAAAAATCAGAAAATTGCAGCCAATAAAGCGGACATGATGGCCCAACCCTTCATTAACCCTAAACTGCCGAGCATACCTCTCGACCATGAAGCGATTGGCATCAACAGAGACCTGTTTGAACGAACAGAGACGGTGTGACCAATCGCTAGCGCTGACCATCATGGTCACGGCTGCAGTGAAAACTCACCAAATCGTCGACGCCCACGGCATCTTGAAGTCTGGCAATCCGTTCGCCTGAAGCAGACGACCTGCCATAAGAAAGCAGAGTTCATATTCCGTGGCTCACGACCTGATTTTATGAACAGCGCACATTGTCGGAATTTCAATCTTGTCGGGCAACGCCCGGGTTTTCGGCGACATCCTTTAGCGTCACTCCGGCTTCTTTTCTGGAGATGACTTTGCCGCTTCGTAGATATTTTGCGAATACGTCCCAGACTGGCGCGCCCTTTTGCTCGTTGACGGAAGCCCAGCCAGCCACCCGATAGCTCTTGTAAGCCTCGATCGCGCCGCCATTTTCAAGCTTCAAGTCAGATATCCGCCGTCCTACTATTCCCTTTGGTGCGCAGGTGTATGTCATGCCGCCGATGCGGACCATATCGCCACCTTGCTGATAATAGGGATTATCGTTGAAGAGATTGTCGCAGACGTCTTCCATGACGTCCTTGATCTGACTACCGGTCATGGTAAGTGGATAGATCTCCGGATAAGTGATTGCCGTTTCGGTGAGAATGTCCTCCATGGTTATGGACTGACCGGACAGCACCGTCGTTCCCCACCGAAAGCCCGGCGACAAGGCAATTTCCGTATCAAGCTCCTGCCGCAAGGCGTCGCAAATCAACTGATCCATGGTGCCGTTGAAATTTCCACGGCGATAAAGCAGATGATCCGCGGTTGCAATTTTATCTGCATACGCAACGGCATAAGGCGCGCGCAAGCGTTCAATCAGCGCGGTCATTTCCGGGGCCGGCTTGATCAGGTTCGCGAACACGGGGAGCAACGTGTAGCGCACATCGCGGACGTGGCCTTTTGCGAGATCGAGATCGAGTACAGCAAGGAATTTTCCGGCCGAACCAGCATTCGTCACAAGCGTCTTCCCGCCCGGATTCGCGACGCTGACAGGCCGTGGAACGGCGTCATGGGTATGGCCGCCGAGAATAACGTCGATACCGCTCACTTTGCTGGCGAGCTTGAGGTCAACGTCCATTCCGTTGTGTGAGAGCAGAACGACCGCATCTACCTTGTCATTTGCGCGCAAGGAATTGACCAGTTTTTGCAGTTCTTCGTCGCGGATGCCGAACGTCCAATCTGGTGTAAACCGCTTGGGATGGGCGATCGGCACGTACGGGAGAGCCTGTCCGATCACGGCAACGCGGAACCCACCCAGTTCCTTGATCGTCGCTGGTTTGAAAACCCGTCCGGATGCGGTGTCGAACGCCTCGGCGTCATTGAATGCGGCCTCTTCTGTCAGAAACACATTTTGCGCGAGAAATTCGCCTTTGAAGTTCTTAAGGTTGCGACGCAAAACATCTTCGCCATAGGTAAACTCCCAATGCCCCGTCATTGCCTCGATGCCGAGCAGGTTCGCCACCTCGACCATGTCGGCTCCTTGCATGGTATTGGCGAGACCACTGCCCTGCCAAAGATCTCCACCGTCCAGAAGAAGCGATCGCCCGGGTCCGGCTTCGCTGCGCAAGCGGTCAATCAGTGTTTTGAGATTGGCGAAGCCACCCAATTTGCCATAACGTTCTGCCGATTTCTCGAAATCGAGATATGTAAATGCGTGCGCGTTCGCGCTTCCCGGCTCGATTTGAAAGTAGTCGAGAAAGGCGCGGCCAACGAGATGCGGCGGACGGCCCTGCATGACGCCAACACCGAGATTGATGTTCGGTTCACGGAAATGATTTGGTAAAAGCTGCGCGTGGGTATCGGTCATATGTAGAATCCGCGCATTGCCGAAGCGTTCGAGATCGTAAACGTTGGCGTCGCCCGCAGCGCGACCGATGCGTGGCATACCCGTCGATACGACGGCCGCGCTCGCGAATTTAAGCAAATCCCGGCGGCGGAGTTTCATATGTTCCTCCCAACTAGACCTGTCGAGGGTCTACAAAATTTTTGAAGTAGCTAACGTTCTCGCCAATCTTCTCCAGAGAGTCGGCCCCATGACTCAGCATTCTTCGCTTGAAGATTGTCATGCAAGACTCGACAGCACGCCGGCGCCGGCCAGGAGCGCCACCACGATCCATGGCGGCGCCTTCCATACGGTGAGGAGGAGGAAGCCCGCGAGCGCGAGCGCAAAATCGCGCGGCGTCAGGACTGCGCTGATCCAGACCGGATTGTAGAGGGCTGCACCGAGAATGCCGACCACAGCTGCATTGCTACCACGCATCGCGGCCTGAGCGGAGGGGCGCGTGCGCATCGCATCCCAAAACGGCAACGCACCATAGACGAGCAGCATACCCGGAAGGAACACTGCGACGAGAGCAATGGCTGCGCCAGCAAGGCCGCTCGGCGCGGCTCCCATCACGGCCCCAAGATATGCGGAGAAAGTGAAGAGCGGTCCCGGCACCGCCTGTGCCAGCCCATAACCTGCCAGAAACGCCTCGTTGGTAACCCATCCGGGTGTGGCAACTTGCGCCTGAAGCAGAGGCAGCACGACATGACCGCCGCCAAAGACAAACGCGCCAGACCGGTAGAACGCGTCGAACAAGGCGAGCCCCTGGGAACTGGTCGCAGTAACGACGATCGGAGGAATCAGAAGAAGCGCCGCGAAGAGAACGAGCGCGATAATACCTCTCCGTCGCGTAACCGGGAAATTCAGATGCCCGGAAAGCGGCGCGACCTCCCCCTGACAGAGCCAAAGCCCCGCGCAGGCACCGATCGCAATCGCCGCGATCTGTCCGAACGATCCGACGAAAACGACAACGATCGCAACTGCGGAAAGTGCAATGCCAGCGCGGGCTCGATCGGGTGTCAGGGTTCGCGCCATGCCCCAGATGGCTTGTGCGACGACGGCGACAGCGACGAGCTTGAGACCGTGTAGGAAGCCTTCGGCAACCGGTCCTGTGAACACGGCTGCGCCCATCGCAAAGGCGAACAGGATCAGGGCCGACGGCATGGTGAAGGCGAACCACGCGGCAAGGCCACCAAAAAGGCCATTGCCGCGCAGAACACCGAGAGAAAAACCAACTTGGCTGGAGGCAGGTCCGGGAAGAAACTGACACAACGCGACCAGGTCCGCATAGGCTGTCTCGTCGAGCCATTTGCGCCGCACCACAAATTCATCGCGGAAGTATCCGAGATGGGCAATGGGGCCGCCGAAAGACGTCAGGCCTAACTTCAGGAATGCCGTAAAGACCTCCCTGACCCGGCCTTCGGTTGCATCACTGCTCATAGGCGAGCACTGGCGATTGGCGTTAACGCTCCACCGCTTCGCCGATAAACTCCCGAACCCGAGCCTTCGCCAATTTGAGCCCCTGTTTGCCCAATCTGGTAGCCTTGTAGAGTTTTCGCCCGACGCTCCCTTCGCGCTGCACGCGCGAAGTCAGATAGCCCTTGCGTTCCATCGCATGGAGCATCGGGTACAGGGTTCCCGGACTGAGCCGATAGCCGTGGCGTGACAGCTCGTCGAT
>JAHCKB010000383.1 GCA_026125985.1 Bradyrhizobium sp. | reverse complement strand
CAAACCGCCTCCGACCGGCGGCCATCTGCCTCCCATCTTCGGAAACCGGCCAAGGTGCAGGTAGATGCCGATCAAGCCGGATACCGTCACAAGCACTGCCACGACGAATGCGATACTTACGCCCGACGCCAACCACCAGGAAATCAAAGCTGCGATAGTCGGCGCCGTCGCCAGGAGCGCCGAATAGGGCGTCAGGATTTCATGTCGTTTAAGCAGCAAAAAGCACGACGCCGTGTAGAACATCAGGATCGCGGTTGCGTAGATCGCGGGCCAGAACCTCGCGACGGCATCTTCGACGACGAACCGATATTGAAGCGGCATCAAATATGCCAAGGAAACGTACATCAGGGTTGGAAGCAGGGGCGAACAGACCGCCAAGGATTGCCTAAACGACGTCTTTTGTTTCATCCAATATACTCAATGAAATGCGGTCTCTGAGGCGCGCCTCGGGGATCCGCTAAAACTCTAAAATTCTTGCGACTGTGCCACCAAAAACTTCTAGTTGCAACGTCCTCATGTTGCGCTGCTCCAGCGCCCGCCTTAGTCTCTCGAGCGTACTGCTTTTGTGATCGTTGACGTCCGAAGTCCTCACACTTGGAATTGCTTTGACGGTCGTTTTACCAAAGTCTGGTCCCGACCTATACCTCTAGAGACTGGCCTCCGATCGTCAAGAAAGAGAATCAAGTGAACGGAGTACTCACAAAGGACATCTGGGAAATCGCCAAGAAGCTGGCGCTGGATGCGAGAACCCGCAAAGTCGCGATTGCGTACGTCACGGAAGATCGCATTGGCCTCCGATCGGGGGACCTTCTGGTCTGCGATGCGAGCGAACGCATGGTCCGAATGGGGCAAACGGACGCGAAGCTGCTCCGGACCCTCTCGAAGATCGGTGTGATCATCCACAGCGTACCAGGCCTCCACGCAAAGGTCATGCTGTTCGGCCGCCATGCAATCGTGGGTTCGGCCAACATGTCCGGATCGAGACTGATCGAAATCTGCGCCGTCAGCGACCGCCCTGAGATCAGGTCCGGCGTCGCATCTTTCATCGCTCAAATGGCCCGGCCGGTTACGAAACTCAGCGACCTGGCCATCGAACGTCTTTGCGGCATCAAGGTGGAGCGCAAGGGAGGCCGAGGAGGCACCAGAAAAGTGCGGGCCGTATCGCGTATGGGCTCGACGACCTGGATAGTCGGAGTGCGTGAGCTCGTTCGAGATCCCTCGGCGGCCGAACAAAAACACATCGACCGCGCCACGGCCGATCTCAATAAGAGCCGCCGGATCGACAAGGACGACTATGACTGGATCAGATGGTCTAAGGGCAACAAGTTCGCCGACGAGTGCCGACCGGGCGATACCATCATATCGATCTGGTCCCCTCGCGGAAAAGGCCGAAGGCACGTAACAAGGGGTCTGCCCGTTCTTTTGAAGCGCAAGGAGCCAGAGTTCTGCCGCTTCTATCTGGACGATCCGTTGAAGGATACCGACATGGTCGGCTGGACCAAGTTTCAGGAGATTTTATCTGCCGCAGGCTACGACCGCTACGTCGGTCCAAACAGCGTGCAGACGCTTTCCCAAGACGCGGCAGTAGCAATCGACCGGGCCTGGACCCGATCCGTTCGTCGACTTTGAGCACATAGCGTTCGGCAGGCAGCGGCATTACACCGGCGCTCCCGCGCTTAGTCGCGAACCGGTGTCTTAAAGTAGGCGACAAGCGCATCTTCGACGATCTCGTACGCGTTGCGCTCTTCGTCTATCACGCGCCTTCTCAGCGTCTTCAGAATTTTCGGCTTTAGATACATTGAAGTCATCTTGCGCCCGTCCGACCTCTCTACCTTGTCCGACGACTTTTCCTTCGACTTGGGCATCCGCGCTCTCCGATATCATCGCTTGCACCGTTCATATCAGATACTAGATCACGGGATACTCGTCGGCCTGACTTTCCCCCGGAATCTTACCCTCTCGTCCAGCGGCCAGATATCTAGATATCTGCCCTTGACAATTTATGTGATTTGTCATATAGAGATAAATTCAACGGACGGGGTCGATCAAAAAGGTTTCTAGATGATCACCAGGAGGACTACGAACAACGGCGCAGACCGGAGCTTCGATCCGACGCTCCCTTCGATGTCGAAGGCGAGCTTCCGCGGACCGAGGATGCAAGGACTCGAATCGTTCGGCTGGTTCGGCGGCGCGCATAAGGGCGTCACCGTGCGTTACCGCATCTCCGATCACCGGACGCTGCATCGCCCTCGCCGCACGCCGTAATACGCCAGCGATACCCACACCTGCCGGATCCTGGTGGTTCGGCAGGTCTTTCTATTTTGCACAGGTCTTGCGGCCGTCCTCCGCCATGTCCGCTCGAGCGGAAGGACCGCCGTCTCCACCCCGATCAGCACGGTCCAACCCAAAGGCAACGCCATGAACGACGAAACAGACTGCCGTCCGACGATCGCCGCCTCCAACCACTTCCGGCCGCATCATCGAAAGGCAACCCTGCATGCGCATGACCCAACTCCGCCCCGCCCGCCATCAGCTCAACTTCGTCAATGCCACCAAATGCCTCACAGCGGTTCCGGCCAAGGCCCCGCTTCACAGGGACGCTTTAATCCAGAGCGTTCTTGATCCGCATGTCCGTTGCATCGAATTCCTGAATGAGGTGCGGTTCGGCGCCGCCGTGGTCACCGTCAATTCCATCGTGCTCCGTCGCGACGATGGCGCCTATATGCTGGACATCGTGGGCCACACCGCCCCCCGCGACGTGGACCAGGAGGAGACCCTCTATTCAGGTCTCAAGTCACTCGGACTGTCCCTTCTCCGTCTTGACGCCACCGACATCCGGCGGGAGCCGAAACTCAGCAGCGCACGGGAGATCTGGAGCTATCGCACCTTCGACGTCCCGCCCCGGGACCGCACGCGCATCCTGTCGGCCCTTTCGGAGTACGGCCCCCGGCCCATAGCGTCGCTGGAGGACATCGTCCAGTCGCGGTTCGAGCTCTCGGCTTCCTTGTACCGCTTGGCCTGCGATGACCTCGTCGAGATCGACATCGCCACGCGTGCGCTCGGCCCGAACTCCATCGTCCGCGCACGCCGTTGAACCCCTGCAAACTTGGTGCACCAATGACAGCCCGCATTCCCCGGCGACGCGATCTCCTGGCCCGCGCTTTCCTCGATATCCTGACCAACCGCGAAGGGGCGTCAGGCAAGGCTATGTTGCGTTCGGGAGATCCTGACGATCCGATCGAGCAGCTCCTGACCGATCTGGCGCCTGGACCGGAGAACGGGAGCAAGACCTCGATCCGGGCCGATTTGGCGGCCACCGCGATCCTGGTGGCGCGCTCGATCGAGGCGGTGGACGGCCTCACGCGCGATCTACGGCGCGGAAGCCCGGTCGTCACGTTCACCACTCACGCGGCCGAACTAGTCGCGCCGGTGCGGCACGTGCTGAAGTACTGCGCCTTCGGAAACGACGCGGTCGTCAAGGATATCAACTCGTTCAGCGACATCTTCGGGCGCCCTGTGCTCCTCGTCGCTCGGGATGGCACCGGATCCGATCATAAGCCTGATCGCGGCAACGATGTCGTGGCCTCGGCCCTGCATCAAGGCGCTCCCATAATCGGCGTCGCCGCTGATCCGGATCGGCATCTTCCGCGCGATCTTCTACGCTCTCGGGAGCACTCGATTTCACTGGGACAGCTCGACGCGGAGGCGGTCGCTCTTACGATCGAGGCCGTGACGGGCTCCGCGCCCGCTGCGAAGATCGACGAGAACCTGATCAGGGCGGCCGACGTCTGGGACCTGCCTCTTGCGGTCCGACCGGACAGGAGCCCGGAAAAGTGCGTGGAGCTTTTTGAGAAGATCGTCAGCAACAAGACGGTCTTCGTGCATCGGGGACCGGCGCTGGAGGAGCTCGCCGGCTATGGCGAGGCGTACCAACTCGGCATCAATCTCGTCGCCGATCTAAAAGAGCATAAGGCTGGTAGGCTCAAGTGGGAGGCTATCGAGAACACTGCTCTTCT
>JAHCKB010000382.1 GCA_026125985.1 Bradyrhizobium sp. | reverse complement strand
AGCCCGACCCGATCGCCGCGCAACTTGCCTTCTATGTCGAACGTGCGCGCGGCGGCGTTGCGCTCATCGTCACCGGGGGGTTTTCGCCTAACGCCGAAGGCGTGCTTGACGCTCAAGGACCGCGGCTCGACGATCCCGAAGAGGCCCAGGCGCTTCGCCCGATCTGCGATGCAGTACATCACGAGGGCGCTCTCATCTGCGCGCAGCTCCTTCATGCAGGGCGCTATGCAAAGATTGCGGGCTGCGTGGCGCCTTCCCCAATTCGGGCACCAATCAACCGCCATATCCCGCGCGAGATGCTCGATAGCGACATTCTCCGCACAATCAGCCAATTCGCCGAGGCGGCAGCGAACGCGCAGGCTGCAGGCTTTGACGGTGTGGAGATCATGGGATCCGAGGGCTATCTCATTAACGAGTTCACGGTGACCCACACCAACAAGCGCGAAGATGCTTGGGGCGGCAGCGCGGAGAACCGCCATCGTTTTCCTGTCGAGGTCGTGCGCGCGGTGCGCCAGCGCTGCGGTCCGGATCTACTGATCATCTATCGCATTTCGGCTGCCGATCTCATCGAAGACGGCGCACCGGCGGATGAGATCGCCGCCCTTGCCCGCAAGGTGGAGGCCGCAGGTGCCGACATTATCAACACTGGAATTGGCTGGCACGAGGCCCGCGTGCCTACTATCGCCTACCCCGTGCCACGAGGAGCTTGGCGCAAGGCCGCCGCACGGGTCCGCGCTGCCGTCTCCATCCCCGTGGTCGCGTCCAACCGCATCAGCACCGCGGAGATGGCCGAGGACATCCTCGCGAGCGGCGATGCAGATCTCATCTCTATGGCGCGGCCAATGCTGGCCGATCCGTTCTTCGCCAACAAGGTCCGCGATGGACGAGTGGACGAGATCAATACCTGCATCGCCTGCAACCAGGCTTGTCTGGACTACATCTTCTCTGGCCGCGCGGTGAGTTGCCTTGTAAATCCTCGCGCTGGCCGCGAGTCCGAGCTGCGCGATACGCCCGCGGAGGTCCGGAAAAAGATCGCGGTGGTCGGCGGCGGCGCGGCGGGGATGGCTACCGCAACGGAAGCGGCGCGACGCGGTCACTTTGTTTCGTTGTTCGAAGTTTCTCAAACGCTCGGAGGACAGCTTACGCTGGCGCGCGCAGTTCCTGGCAAGAATGAGTTCGACGACACTCTGCGTTACTTCCGACGCCAGGTAGACAAGCACGGGGTCAACCTGCATCTTGGCCGCCGCGCCTCCCCCGAGGATCTGAGCGGGTACGATCATGTGGTGATTGCTACCGGCGTCAGCCCCCGCATCCCCGATCTGCCGGGCGTTGACCATCCCAAGGTGGCAACCTATGCGGAAATCCTATCGGGCACACGGGTCGCGGGAAAGACCGTCGCCATCGTGGGCGCTGGCGGGATCGGCTTCGACGTGGCCGAGTTTCTCGTCACTCCTACCGCCGAGGCTAACGGCAGCGAGGCTTTTTTCGACACTTGGGGCGTGGATGGAAATTTCTCCGCGCCCGGCGCGCTCAAGGCTGATCCGCAAGCACCGGTGGGCGGCACCCGCAAAGTCGTCATGCTGCAGCGTAAGACCACTAAGCCCGGTGACGGACTCGGCGTTTCCACGGGCTGGATCGTTCGCAACGCGCTACGCAAATACGGCGTCGAGATGTTGGGCGGCGTCAGCTATGAGCGAATCGACGATGAGGGCCTACACATCAAGATCGCCGGCCGACGTCAGGTCATCGCAGCTGACACGATCGTGCTTTGCACCGGGCAGGAGTCTGAGCGCGCGCTTCACGCCGCACTGATTGAGCGCGGCATCCCGGCCACAGTAGTCGGCGGGGCCAAGGAAGCCACCGAACTGGACGCCTTACGCGCGATTGACGAGGGCATCCGGCTGGCACAATCGCTTTAAGGGTGGATGATATCGTCTGTTGACATTGGTCTATGTAGGGCCTCAAGAGGTTGTTCCTGGCTAAACCGAGTCGGCTGATGGGAGTGTTGGCCTTCAGACTACCATGCGGCCGATGCCAATTGTAGCGATGAGCCAATGCACCAGCTCGGCTGATCGTTGATCTGAGTTCTGGTAGGCGCGGGCATATGCCCATTCGCGAAGGGAAGTTTGGATGAAGCGCTCGGCCTTGCCGTTGGTCTTCGGGGTATATGGCCTGGTGAAGATTTGGTGAAAGACCAAGGCGCCTGCAAGCTGCTCGGAACATCCTTGAGCGGTAGCACGAGCCATTATCAGTCATCACGCGCTCGACGCGGACTCCGAGCCTGGCAAAGTAAGTGACAGCGGCCTCAAGAAAAGCCACTGCACTTTCCTTGCGCTGATCGGCCATCACCTGCACGAAGGCGATGCGTGAAGCATCGTCGATGCAGACATGGACGAACTCCCAGCCGATGCCATGGTGGCGATTGATCGCGCCGGGATACCGCCCGGTGATGCGATGTCCCACAGAGCCGATCCGGCCGAGCTTCTTGATGTCGAGGTGGATAAGCTCGCCGGAGTGCTCGCGCTCATAGCGGCGGATCGGCTCGGCCGGCTCCAGCTCGGCCAACCTGTTCAGGCCGAGCCAGCGCAGGATGCGGCTGACGGTTGCGGGCGATATTCCGACTTCGGCAGCGATCTGCCTGCCCGTGTGGCGCTGCCGACGCAACGCCTCGACAGTGGCACATGTAGCTGCCGGGGTTTGGCCTGGCAATGAATGGGGCCGTGAGGAACGATCCCGCAGCCCATCCACGCCTTCTGTGCGGAAGCGGGTGACCCACTTGGCGACAATCGTTGGTGATGTTGAATTGGCGCGTGGCTGCGGCCTTGCTGAGCCCTCCTTCAACAACACTGCGCACCATGGCCTCTCGACCTTTGGGCGTCAGAGGCGCATTCTTGTGAGTGTCCATTCGATCCCCCGCGAATCACTGTGTGTTTGGCGACATCAGCGTTCACGGTTGCGGTCGAATGGACAACCTCCTGAAAGCTCACAGCTAGCCCGCTCGCAGCGGGCCGTCGGCATTGCGGCCAAGCTATCGAAAAGAAACCTGTTGGGGCACCGCGCCTCGAAGGACCGACAATACCATACCAAAGCGGCGATCCCCCTTGGCGGGGCGGTCGATGAGTTGCAGCCTGTCGCTCCCTTCCAAGACGGCGTTCAGCGGCCTTTGTTCCTCAATGCAGCGATGGGAGCAATGACCTCGGGATTCTGCAACGGCGACAGGTCGCCCGGATTCTCGCCCAGAAACGCCGCGCGGACGACGCGGCGCATGGTCTTCATACTGCGAGTCTTTGGCAGCGCCTCGACAAAGTGTATCTCGCGCGGGCGGAAAGGTTGGGAGACCGCGGCGGCTACATTGTCCTTCAGTTGCTCCACCAAGGTGTCGTCGGTTTTCACGCCGGGGGCGAGGACGCAGACGCAGACCACAGCTAGGCCCTTTAGATCATCCGGCGCTGCAATTGCAGCGGCGTCGATTACATTACCAGTGGCGGTTAGTGCGGCCTCGATCTCGGTCGGGCCGATACGCTTGCCGGCAATGTTGAGTGTGTCGTCCGAACGGCCGAGAATGAACCATGTTCCGTCGGAATCGCGGCGCGCCCAATCGCCATGCCGCCAAACGCCGGGGTAATCGGACCAGTAGGTCTCGAGATATCGCGAGTGATCCCGCCAGATCGTCGGGGTCAGGCCCAGCGGCGGCTTGGTGACCACCAGCTCGCCCATCTCGCCGTCTGTCGCCTCGGACCCATCCGGTCGCAGCACTTTCGCCCCGACGCCCAACGCCTCGCTGGAAAAACCGCAGGGCCGCAACGTGTGCAGCACGGTCGACGTCAGGATTGCGCCAAAAAGCTCAGTCCCGCCGGAGATGTTGAGTGGCACCGCCCTGTGGCGGCAGATGTGTTCCAGATGCCAGAGCCAGGCATCCTCGGTCCAGGGTTCGCCGGTGGAAGCGACGATGCGCAGAGCGGAGAGATTGTACCGCGCCAGCGGACCGGGATCGCTTCTCATAAACTGTCGCACCAACGTGGGCGCGACGCCAAGATGGGTAA
>JAHCKB010000381.1 GCA_026125985.1 Bradyrhizobium sp. | reverse complement strand
TTTCATGTTGAACTGGGTAACCGGCATGTCGGACTTGGGATCGCGATAGAGCGGAACGATCTCACTGAGTGGCCGGTCGCCGATCACGATGCCTGCGGCGTGGGTAGAGGCGTGCCGGGTCAGGCCCTCGAGGCGCTGGGCAATGTCGAAAGCCCGCGCCACCACGGGGTCCTCGTCGCGGAACGCCTGCAGCTTCGGCTCGCCGGCGATCGCAGCCGCCAGCGTGACGGGCGCCGCCGGGTTCTGCGGCACCAGCTTGGTAAGCTTGTCGACCTGCCCGTATGGCATCTGCAGGACGCGCCCAACGTCGCGCAACACCCCACGCGCCTGCAACGTGCCGAACGTGATGATCTGCGCGACCTGGTCGCGGCCATAGCGCTCCTGGACGTAGGAGATCACCTCGCCGCGGCGGTCCTGGCAGAAGTCGATGTCGAAGTCCGGCATCGAAACGCGCTCGGGATTGAGAAAGCGCTCGAACAGGAGCCCGAAGCGGATCGGATCGAGGTCGGTGATGGTGAGCGCATAGGCGACCAGCGAGCCCGCGCCGGAGCCGCGGCCCGGCCCCACCGGAATGCCCTTCGACTTCGCGTGCTTGATGAAGTCGGATACGATCAGGAAGTAGCCCGCATAGTTCATGCGCATGATGACGTCGAGCTCGAACGCGAGGCGCTGACGGTAGTCTTCCTCCGTCATGCCGTGCGCGAGACCGTGCACGCGCAACCGATTGGCGAGGCCCTCCTCGGCCTGGCGCCGCAATTCCTGGTTCTCGTCCTCCTGCGCGTTGGCGTCGGCGCCAACCGTGAAGCGCGGCAGGATCGGCTTGCGCGTCATCGGGCGGAACGCGCAGCGCTCCGCGATCTCGACCGTGGAAGCGAGCGCCTCCGGAACGTCGGCGAACAGCACCGCCATCTCCGCGCGGGTCTTGAAACGGTGGTCGGGCGTGAGCTGCTCGCGGTCGGTCTCGGCGATCAGCCGGCCTCCGGCAATGCAGAGCAGCGCATCATGGGCTTCATAGTCCTCGTTGCCGGCGAAGTAAGGCTCGTTGGTCGCAACCAACGGCAGGCCTTTCGAATAGGCAAGATCGATCAACCCGCCTTCGATGCGGCGCTCCTTGTCCATGCCGTGACGCTGCAGCTCGACATAGAGGCGGTCACCGAACATCGCTGCCAGCCGCTCGCAGCGCGCCGCGGCGAGTTCGGCATTGCCCTCGCCGAGCGCCACCGCAATCGGGCCGTCCGGCCCGCCCGTCAACGCAATGATGTCCTCGGCATCGCCGTCCAGCCAGTCGAACTTGATATGCGGCGCCTGATGGACCGGCGTTTCGAGAAAGGCACGCGAATTGAGCCGCATCAGGCTTCGGTAGCCGCGCTCGCGCGCCGCCAGCAGCACGATCCTGGACGGCACGGCGGCATGCGCATTACGCGCGTTGGGATCGTGGTCGCCGAAGTCGATCGCAAGTTCCACTCCGACGATCGGCTGGATGCCGTAGCCCGCCATTTTGTCGGAAAACTCCAGCGCCCCGAACATGTTGTCGGTGTCGGTCAGCGCCAGGGCGGGCTGGCGGTCCGCCTTGGCGAGTTCTCCGAGCTTGGCGATCTTGATCGACCCCTTCAGCAGCGAATAGGCGGAATGGACGTGGAGATGGACGAATCCGGCATTGGGCATGGAACGGTCTGGCCTGGCGTCTTGCGATGGGAGCGATCACGCGGCCCGTCGGCCGGCGACTCGTCCTGCGATGGTGATGGCTTGGACATCGCGAGTCCACGCGAAAGCCCGAGACGCATTTACCCTTCCCGCTTTTCCCCAATGGGATCGGCTTAGAGCTGGGTGAAGAGTTGGGCCCATACCGCGATCATCCCAACGAACAAGGTCAGTGACGCCAGGGCTGCTGCTTCTTCTACGAAAATCTTCAACACGGTTGACCTCCACGAGTGAACATATGAAGAACAATGTTCTATGTATGTTCTCTAGGTCAAGCCTGAATTCCTCACCACAATCCGATGGGTTAACAAATCCTTACGCCTCTAGAACTGGGGTGCGCACGAGATAGGCAGGAGCCGAACTCTCCGGTTTTTCGGGCTATGACCGAGAATCGCGAGCCTCCTGCGCCTTCCGCGGGGGCCGGCCGCATGCCGCCGCTATGCCAATCCGATCGCCCGATGCACGCGCGCAGCGAGGCGGGGCGCCTCGTTCGCAAGGGTTCAGTCCAGTTCGACGACCTTCCCGCCGGAAAGGGAAACGCGCCGGTCCATCCGGTTGGCCAAATCCATGTTGTGGGTCGCAATCAGCATCGCCACCCGCGTGGCCCGCACCAGCTGCATCAGCGCATGGAAGACGTGGTCGGCCGTCTCCGGATCGAGATTGCCGGTAGGCTCGTCCGCAAGCAGTGCCCGCGGTGCGTTCGCCACCGCACGCGCGATCGCCACACGCTGCTGCTCGCCGCCGGAGAGTTCGGCCGGCCGGTGATTGACGCGCTCACCGAGGCCAAGATAGGTGAGAATCTCTGTCGAGCGCTTGATGGTCTCGGAGCGCTTCAGGCCCCGGATCATCTGCGGCATCATGACGTTTTCCAGCGCGGTGAATTCCGGCAGGAGCCGATGCGATTGGTAGACGAAGCCGATGTCGGAACGGCGGATCTGGGTGCGATCGGCATCGGGAAGCTGCGAGGTCGGCATCCCCCCGACATAGACCTCGCCGTCATCGGGCGTTTCGAGAAGCCCCGCGATGTGCAGCAATGTCGACTTGCCGGAACCCGAGGGCGCCACCAGCGCCACCGACTGCCCCGCCCACAGCGCGAGCTTGGCGCCGTCCAGAATCGTCAGCGTGGCCTCACCCTGACGGTATTGCCGCTTGATCTCGTGAAGATAGATGACCGGTACTTCGTTCGCCCCCTGCTCCATCTTGTTCCTCACTCGTACCGGAGTGCGTCGACGGGATCGAGGCGCGCGGCGCGCCAGGATGGATACAGCGTGGCGAGAAAGGACAGCGTCAGCGCCATGATCACGACCGCCGTGGTCTCGGCGAAATCGACTTCGGCCGGCAGTCGCGACAGGAAGTACAGCTCCGGCGAAAACAGCTCCGTATTGGTAAGCCAGGACAGGAATCGACGGATCGATTCGATATTCATGCAAATGAGCAAGCCGACGAAGAAGCCGGTCAGCGTGCCGACCACCCCGATCGCGGCTCCCGTGATCAGGAACACCCGCATGATCGACCCCTGCGAGGCCCCCATCGTGCGCAGGATGGCGATATCCTGGCCCTTGTCCTTCACCAGCATGATCAGGCCGGAGACGATGTTGAGCGCCGCCACCAGCACAATCATGGTCAGGATCAGGAACATCACGTTGCGCTCGACCTGCAGCGCGTTGAAAAAGGTCGAGTTGCGCTGCCGCCAGTCGACCAGGAACACCGGACGGCCCGCCGCCTCCGTCACCAGTTTCCGGAACGTGTCGATCTTGTCCGGATTGGTCGTGAAGACCTCGATCGCAGTAACATCGTTGTTGCGGTTGAAATAAGCCTGCGACTCCGGCAGCGGCATGAACACGAAGCCGGCATCATATTCGGACATGCCGATCTCGAATACGGCGGCGATCTTGTAGGGCTTGATGCGCGGCGTCGTGCCCATCGGGGTCACCGCGCCGCGCGGGGCCACGAGCGTAATGCTGTCACCGGCATGCAGCGACAATTGATCGGCAAGCCTGCGGCCGATCGCAACGCCCTGCCCCTGGTCGAATCCTTCCAGCGAGCCCTGCTTGATGTTCTTGGCGATGGAAGTGAGGTTATTGAGGTCATCAGCGCGCATGCCGCGCACCAGCACGCCGGAAGCGTTGAAGGCACTCGACGCCAGGGCCTGCCCGTCCACTACGGGCGCGGCAAGCCGGATGCCCTGCACCTGGCTGATGCGGTCGGCGACATCCTTCCAATCGGTAAGCGGCGATTCCAGCGGCTGCACCAGGAGGTGCCCGTTGAGCCCGAGGATCTTGTCCAGCAGCTCCTTGCGAAAGCCGTTCATCACGGCCATCACGATGATCAACGTGGCAACGCCGAGCAT
>JAHCKB010000380.1 GCA_026125985.1 Bradyrhizobium sp. | reverse complement strand
TCGTCATCGCGGCGGCCATCATCATGCCGCGGGAGATCGCAGCGAAGCCGTCTGCCTGAGTCAGATTGGAAGTGAACATGAAGGTGGCGTGGCTGGCGGCTGCAATCTGGCTCGTATGCGGACAAGCCGCAAGCACGGACCAGTTTAGGAAGGTGCGATGCGGCGCCGACATTCCCAAGGCCCTGATCGGGCAGCGCTCGGCGAACGATAACATCGTCACGCTTGAGGGCAGAAACCGCGCACTGGGTTTGAAGCATCTCGGTGCGGATGAAATTTCCGATCGGCTGTCGTCCATCAATTATCTCATCTGCGGATCGGAGTTCGTCCTGCTGGAGGATCGCCAGGGAGTGGTCCGCGACGTCATTCCGTTTCCGGCGCATTCCAGGCAATCGCCCGCCTTCTCCGGAATCTGCCAGATCAACGGCCGCGAGCAGCGGGACGCCTATATCGGGGTGCTGAACGGCGAGGGTACAGGGAAGTGGCTGCCGGTGGTCGCGGCATGGAAGATCGACGAAAAGGGCGCGAAGTTCGTCAAGGCCGCGGCCGAAGGCCTGAGTTGTGCGCGGAGCGGCATCTTTACCGTCGATGGCGGCATGTAAGAAGGCCGGTCGGGACGCGGTCGAGGTGAGGGCGGCGCGCTCGCTGGTCGCTCGCTTGTCCGGGACGACGTCATATTTGTGGCGCGCAAACACTCTTATTCCCGCGACTCGATTTCGCCCGGGTTGTTGCATCTCGTCCGCCCTCTCTCTGACTGAGGGCGCAGGGAAAGCCGGGCGCCGGCGGCACCCGCATTGCCGTGTGCGAAGGCTTGCTACAAAAGGTGCACACGGATTTGACAGGTACAGCCAGGACAGCCCGGCCTTCCCCGCGCAATGGTTGGACGGCTTACTTCGCGCTCTCCCCGGGGAACGGCCTTTCTTGCCCCCGTTGCCGAGCCCGCACAGCAGGCTGGATAGACGCCAGGGTCGCGGCGCCAGGACCACGCGACTTCGCCGGACGCCGCCCGCGTTTCGTCGGGTGAAAGATCACCTGACGCGGCCAGCGTCCCATCGCAACCCGCGCCGACATTACGTGACGATGCGCAGCGTCCCCTTTCGAGGGCACGGGATGGCGCGAAGATAGTTCCGATTTACGGAATTGTCAAGAGACGATTCGGAAAAGTCGCAACGGCAGCGCCCTGCACCCGCCCTCGCCGGAAAAGCCCGATCGCACCACGAGGCTGCCCCCCAGGGTCTCACGCCCGAAGTTCCATTTCGCAGCCCTGGCCGCCGTCGTGTTAGATATGGTGGCAGCAGGACGAGGACAGATGTCGGACAATCATTTGGACGGGGTTGACTGGGCTGCGCTTGCCGCGTTGGTCGATGCCATCCCGCAACTTGCATGGATCGCAGACGCCGCCGGTGACATCAATTGGTACAATCAGCGCTGGTACGACTACACGGATACTGACTTCGAACAGATGCAGGGCTGGGGTTGGCAAAAGGTTCATCACCCCGAGCATGTGGACCGTGTCGTCGCGAAAATCAGACTTGCATTCGAATCCGGAACGCCCTGGGAGGACACCTTTCCATTGCGGAGCAAGGATGGCACCTATCGGTGGTTCCTTTCGCGCGCACTGCCGTTTCGCGATGCCTCGGGCCGGATAACTCGCTGGTACGGCACGAACACCGACATCACGGAGCGCAAGGAGATCGAGAGCGCGCTACGCCAAAGCGAAGAGCGACTGAACCTGCTCGCTTCCATCGTCCACTCAAGCGACGACGTCATCGTCAGCAAGACTCTGGACGGCATTATCACCAGCTGGAACACGGGCGCCGAACGCGTCTTTGGCTACACAGCGGCGGAGGCAATAGGACAGCCCATCACCATCGTTATTCCGGAAGACCGGCGCGCCGAAGAACGGGAAATACTGTCAAAGATACGGCGTGGAGAACGCATTGATCATTTCGAGACAATTCGCCATCGAAAGAACGGTAATCGGATCGTCGTCTCCTTGACTGTTTCTCCCATCAAGGACAGCGATGGCGTTGTTGTCGGCGCTTCCAAGATCGCTCGCGACATCACCGAGCAGAAGCAAATCCAGGAGCGAATTTCCATGCTTGGCCGGGAAGCCGAGCATCGAAGCAAGAATCTGCTCGCCAATGTGCTTGCCATGATCAATCTGTCGCGGGCCGATAGCGTCGAGGAGCTGAAGCGGTCGGTGCAGGGGCGCATTCGCGCCCTGGCGAACGTGCATTCGCTTTTTGCGGCGAGCCGCTGGATCGGGGCGGAGCTGACGCAGATCGTCAAGCAGGAGATCGCCCCCTATTCCGCCGGCGCAGACAACCGTGCCCGCATCAGCGGGCCCCAAGTATTGCTTGAACCGGACCTTGCGCAAGCGGTCGCCATGGTCATCCATGAACTGGCGACGAACGCTGCCAAATACGGCGCCTTGTCCTCCAGCCGCGGCCGTGTCGACGTGACGTGGTCCGATGCCGACCGGAAGCTGCAATTGGTCTGGGCAGAGACCAATGGCCCGAGAGTCGAGCCGCAGAGCCGCACGGGCTTTGGCAGCAAGATCATCGAGCAGATGGCTACCGAACGAAAAGGCACGATCGCCTTTGATTGGCGTCCCGAGGGAGTGGTCTGCCGGATGGTTCTCCCGCTTTGATCGCCTGTCCCCTGTTCTCTACGGGTTTGTCGCAGCGCGATGAAAGGCTTCCACCTTTTCCAGGTCTTTTGCGTGACTGCCTTCCCGATCGGTTCTTGTCTTGGAATCAACGCCGGCAGGCCGCACCGACCGGATGGCTTCCCTGACATTGTCCGGCCCGAGGCCACCGGCCAGTATCACCGGAGTACGAACGCTCTCCACAATCTTTCGGCTGATGCTCCAGTCATGAGTCACGCCCTGCGCCCCGATCTGCACGTCGCCTGCGCGATGACTGTCAAGCAGGAGCCAGTCGACAACTCCATCACAGGTTTGCGCAATACCTACCGCCTCCGGTCCGGTGACGGCTACGCTGCGCATGAATTTGCTTTTCTGGAGAGACTTTCGCAGCACCATGACACGATCAGGCGTCAGCAAATCGCTCGATGCGCCAAGATGGACGATGGGTGGATCAAGCTCGCCCGCCAGTCGTTCGATCAGGGCGACGTCCGCCGAGAGGAACAGCGCGGAAAGTAACGACGGTGCCCTGACCCTCTTCATCACGGCGGCGGCTTGCTGGACCGAAAGCTCCCGCGGGAAGCTACCATCGCCGACGAGCACGCCGATATGATTGACACCAATTGCCGATATCGCTTCGGCTTCCGCAGGTGTCGCGACTTCATAAATCTGCGTCAGCATTGTCTATCCCGCGCTGCCAGACGTAGCCGAGCGGCTGTCCGGTTCGTGCTGCTTGGCCTGTGGGAAATACCGCCGGGCAAACTTCCGGAAATTTTCCATCAGGAACCGATTTGCTCGCCTGCTGATCGGAGCATCCGGCACAATCAGGTCAAACGCATGAAAAGCGCCGTCGAATACTTCGAACTCGACCGGAACATCGGCGCGACGAAGGTTCTCGACATAAGTATTCGTTTCATCCCGAAACGGCTCCAGACTGCCGACATAGGTGATCGTCGGCGGCAGTTTCGTATAGTCCGTGCAGCGTGCCGCAGCCGCATAGGGCGTAACATTCGTGACGCCGTCGAGATAGCGGGCCCATGCCAGCCTGTTGGCTTTTTCGTCCCATACGGGCGCGTCGTTGCCAACGGCGGAGGCGCTGGTCTGCCGGTCATCGATCATCGGATATAGCGGCATCTGAAAGGCTATCCTTGTATCGCCGGTATCGGTCGCCTTGAGCGAGACGGCGGCCGCAAGCCCGCCGCCGGCGCTATGGCCCGACACGATGAAGCCCTCGGTTCTTCCGCCGATGGAGGCAGCATTGTCCCTGATCCAGAGCAGGGTGTCGTAGCAGTCGTCGAATGCAGCAGGGTACGGCTCCTCGACTGCCTTTCTATAGTCCGGCGCCACGATGATGCACGGCTCCGTCTCGATGAAGTCCTTGATGGTCGAGCCGAACTGCTCCGGCATCCCGTGA
>JAHCKB010000038.1 GCA_026125985.1 Bradyrhizobium sp. | reverse complement strand
GGGTCGATGCCTTCGACAAGAGCACCCGCGAGAATTCGCTCGAGGGCAAGAAGGTCATGCGCGGCTGCGATCACCAGGCGGCGCAGGTCGGCCTGTGGGGTGTCGTGACCGAAGGCCAGGCGCCGTTGCCGCCGCTGACCATGAAGATCACCGACGTGTTCGACGCCTCCAAGCTGTTCGACGTCTGCTCGTGAAACGAGGCGCGTCCCGGGCCGGGACGCGCCTCACTCCTCGTCTTTCCAACCCCCGGATCTCCCTGGCGTGTCGACGATCGTCATCGGCCTGAGCTTGAGCTTTCTGCTGTTCCTGCTGGCGGCGGGCCTGACGCTGATCTTCGGCATGCTGGGCGTGATCAACTTCGCCCACGGCGCCCTTTATATGCTGGGCGCCTATGTCTGCTACCAGATCGTGCACTGGACCGGCTCGTTCTGGATCGGGCTGGCGCTCGCGCCGCTGGTCGTTGCGGCGCTCGGCGCGGCGATGGAGGTGATCACGCTGCGGCCGGTCTACAACCGCGATCACATCTATCAGCTGTTGCTGACCTTCGGCTTCATCCTGGTGATCGAGGAATCGGTTCGCCTGATCTGGGGACTCGATTACAAGCAGGTGCCGACGCCGGCCCTGTTTTCGCAGCCGATTGCACTGTTCGGCAGCCAGATCCCGTCCTATCGCCTGTTCATCATCGGCTTCGGCGCGCTGGTCTCCGTCCTGCTGTTCCTGCTGCTCGATCGCAGCAAGCTCGGCATGGTGATCCGCGCCGCGAGCTCCGATTCCGAAATGGCACAGACGCTCGGCGTCGACGTGGCGCGGGTGCGCACCGCGGTGTTTGCGCTCGGCTCCGGGCTTGCTGCGCTCGGCGGCGTCGTCGCGGCGCCGCTGGTGCCGATCGAACTCGGCATGGGCTTTAGCGTGATCATCGATTGCTTCGTGGTGGTGATCATCGGCGGCCTCGGCAATATCAAGGGCGCGATCTTCGCCGCGCTGTTGCTCGGCATGGCGCGCGCGGCCGGGTTCACCTATGCGCCGGAGTGGGTGGAACTGATTACCTTCGTGCTGCTGATCGTCACCCTGTTGACCCGCCCGTCAGGCCTGTTCAGCCGCAAGGGACGTGCGGCATGAGCATGTTCCGTCTCGACCAGATCCTGATGGCGGCCGCCATCGCCGCCATGATCGTCTTTGCGATGGTTTCGACCAGCGAGGAAAGCCTGAACCTGATCAGCCTGATCCTGATCTGGGGGCTGTTCGCGATCGGCTTCGACCTGATCTTCGGCATGGCCGGCATGCTGTCCTTCGGACATGCCGCCATGTTCGGCGCTGGCGGCTATGCGCTGGCGCTGCTGGCGCCTCAGTTCGGCTTCCTGCCCTCGCTGCTGGTGGCGGCCGTCGCCGGCGCGGCGCTGGCCTTCCTGCTCAGCGTGTTCGCATTGCGTGTGTCGGGCCTGTTCTTTTCGCTGCTGACGCTGGCGCTGGCGCAACTCGTCTACATCCTAGCCAGCACGAAGCTGCGGGCCTTCACCGGCGGTCTGGACGGTATTCCCGGCGTGCTGCGGCCGGCCCTCTTCGGCGTCGATTTCTACAACAACCGCAACTATTTCTACTTCCTTGTCGCGGTGTTCGTGATCGGCTTGGCGATCATGGCGCTGTTGCGCGTCTCGCCTTTCGGCAGCGCGTTGAAGGCGGTGCAGGCCAACGACGTCAGGGCCGAGCAGATCGGTTACAACGTGCAGCGGCTGCGCCAGTGCGCCTTCATGATCTCGGGTGCCTATGCCGGCGTCAGCGGCGCGCTGCTGGCCTCGCTGATGTTCTATGTCAGCCCGCAGATGCTGCACTGGAGCACCTCCGGCGATGTGCTGATCATGACGCTGCTCGGCGGCAAGGGCACCTTGCTCGGTCCGGTGCTGGGCGTCGCGGTGTTCGAGGTCCTCAAGGAGGAACTGAGCCAGTTCACCGAGCACTGGTACGGCATCCTCGGCATCGTCTTCATTCTCTGCACAATCTTCCTGCCGAAGGGAATCGCCGGTCTCTTTGCCGTGTTCGGACGCATCGGGAGAGGTGCGTCGAAATGAGCACCGGCGCCGGCGTTTCCCTGCAGTGCGAGAACATCCAAGTCGCGTTCGGCGGCCTCAAGGCCGTCGCGGGCGTCAGCCGCAGCTTCCTGTCCGGGCGGATCTATGGGCTGATTGGGCCCAACGGCGCCGGCAAGACCACGCTGATGAATGCACTCTCTGGCCACGCGACGCTGGCCGCCGGGCAGGTGACCCTGAACGGGCGGGACATCACGAAACTGTCCATCCATGCGCGGACGCGGGCCGGCCTCGGCCGCAGCTTCCAGATCACCAAGATATTCTCCGGCATGACCGTGCTGGAGAACCTGAAGCTCGGGGCTTTCGCCCACCGCTATCGCGTGCAGCCGTTCTGGATGCCGGCCGGCCGCTTCGCCGAGATCCGGCAGGATGCCGAACGGGTGCTCGAACAGATCGGGCTTGAGCGGCTGGCGCATGCACCGGCCGAGAACCTCTCGCACGGCGACCAGCGGGCGCTCGAGGTCGGCCTCGCGCTGCTCAGCGATCCCAGCGTGCTGCTGCTCGACGAGCCGCTCGCCGGCGTCGGCCATGAGCGCCTCGAGCAGGCCATCGACCTGATCCGGCGGATCGTGGCGGGACGAACCGTCCTGCTCATCGAGCATAACATGGACGTCGTGATGCAGATCTCCGACGAGATCGTCGTGATGGTGCAGGGACAGTTGCTGGCATCCGGTTCACCGGCGGAGATCAAGGCGAACCCGGCGGTGCGCGCCGCCTATCTCGGGAACGACGAATGAGCGCGCTGGCCCTGCAGGATTGCGACGTTTTTTACGGCAAGGCGCAGGCCCTGCATCACGTCTCGATCGACGTGGCGGCCGGCGAGGTCGTGTCCCTGATCGGCCGCAACGGCGCCGGCAAGAGCACACTGCTGAAGGCGGCCATTGGCCTCAATGCCGTTCACAGCGGGCGACGGCTGATCGGCGATCGCGACGTCACGGCGCTGAAGCCCCATCAACTCGGGCGGCTGGGGCTTGCCTTCGTTCCGGAAAACCGGCGCATCTTCCCGAACCTGACGGTCGAGGAAAACCTGAAGATCGCGACCGTAATGGGCCGCAAGGGGCCGTGGTCGCTGCAGCGCATCTACCAGCTGTTTCCGCGGCTGCAGGAGCGCGCGGCGCAGGGCGGCGATACGCTGTCCGGCGGCGAGCAGCAGATGCTGGCGGTCGGCCGCGGCCTGCTGACCAATCCGGAGGTACTGCTGCTCGACGAGCCGACCGAGGGACTTGCGCCGCTGATCGTCGACCAGCTCATCGAGTCCATGCGCGTCATCAATGCCGAAGGTATTGCCATGCTGCTGGTCGAACAGAACCTGAAGGTACCGCTGAAGCTGGCGCGCCGGCAATTTGTTATCGATAATGGCCGGGTCGTCTGGTCGGGCACTACCGCAGAACTGCAGGCGGATCGCGCCCGCATTGAGTCTCTCATCAGCGTCTAGGAGGAAGTCATGGCCGACGTCTACATCATCGGGGTTGGCATGACGCGGTTCGGCCGCTACCTCGACGATCGGCTCGAAACGATCGCGCGCGGCGCGGTGGAAGAGGCGCTCACCGATGCCGGCATCGCGCGGAGTGATGTCCAGGCTGCGTTCTTCGCCAATACCGCGCAGGGCGTCGTGGAGGGCCAGCATCTGGTGCGCGGCCAGCTGGTTCTCAGGGCGCTCGGCTTCGAAAGCATTCCGGTGACGAACGTCGAGAATGCCTGCGCCAGCGCCTCGACGGCGCTCAACGCCGCCTTCGCTTATATCGCGTCGGGGCAGGGCGACATCGCGCTGGCGATCGGCGCGGAAAAGATGAACGCCAATGACCGGGAAAAATCCTTTGCGATCTTCGACGGCGCCTGGGACGTGCATGACGTCGACGGCAGCGTTCGGCGCTTGACGGCGCTTGGCAAGGATCTCGCGCTGCCGCCGGGCGCCGGCCAGAACAGCGGCAAGCGCAGCGTATTCATGGACGTCTACGCCTCGCTGGCGCGCTATCACATGCATCGCTTTGGAACGACGCAGCGCGACATCGCCGAGGTTTCCGCGAAGAACCACCGGCATTCGTCGCTCAATCCGAAGGCGCAGTACCAGGACGCGATGACCGCTGACGACGTGCTGGCGGCGCGCGAAGTGTCGTGGCCGCTGACGCTGCCGATGTGCGCGCCGATCAGCGACGGCGCGGCCGCCGCGATCGTCTGTTCGGCGGAGAAGGCGCGCGCGCTCGGCGCCACGCGGGCGATCCGGATCGCCGCCTCCGTGCTGGCTTCCGGCTCCGACCGCGAGGCCAACGACCTCGAGCGACATCTGTGCCGGCTCGCCTCCAACCGCGCCTACGAGATCGCCGGTGTCGGCCCCGCCGACATGTCGGTGGCCGAAGTGCATGACGCCAGCGCCTTCGCGGAACTGCACCAAGCCGAACTGCTCAGCTTCGCACCGCTTGGCGATGGCGGCCGGCTGGTGCGGGACGGCGACACGGCGCTCGGCGGCCGGATTCCGATCAACGTCTCCGGCGGGCTCGAATCCCGCGGTCACCCGATCGGGGCGACCGGCCTCGCGCAGATCTACGAGCTCGTGAGCCAGCTTCGCGGCGAGGCGGGGGCGCGGCAGGTCGAGGGCGCGCATCACGCCATTGCCGAGAACGGTGGCGGCTTCCATCACTATGAGGAAGCGACCGCCTGCATCACGATCCTGGAACGCTGAGGGCCATTCATGCGGCTGATCGATTTCTTTGACCGCGGCGTCGGCATCAATCCGTCCCGCATCTGCCTGAAGGATGCAACGGTGTCGCGGACGTTCCGCGAAGTGCAGTTCCGCAGCTACCGGATCGCCAACGCGCTCGCGGCAACCGGCCTCAAGCCGGGCCAGATGGCCGCGGTGTATAGCCCGAATGGCGCGACGGCGTTCGAGTGCATTCTCGGCATCATCCGCGGCGCCAATATCTGGGTGCCGATCAACGCCCGCAACTCCGCGGAAGACAACGCCTACATCCTCGATAATTGCGACGTCGAGGTGCTATTCTATCACAGCGAATTCGAAGCCAATGTGCAGGTGTTCCGCAAGGAGTGCCCGAAGATCCGCCACTATGTCTGCATCGACAAGGCGGGCGCGGATGCGCCCTTCCTGCTGGACTGGATTTCGGATGCGCCTGAGACGGATCCCGATATCCCCGAGGATCCCGGCAAGCCGATTTCGGTTTTCTCTTCGGGCGGCACCACCGGCCGGCCTAAGGGCGTGCTCTGGACCAACCTGGTCTGGGAAACCATGATCTCGAACTTCTTCACCTCGATGCCGGTGAAGAAGCCGCCGGTTCATCTCGTCGTGGCGCCGATGACGCATGCGGCGGGCGGCGTCGGCATCATGCTGATGGCGGCAGGAGCAACGCAGATCATCCTGCCGGGCTTCGACGCCGCCAAGGTGGTGAACGCCATCGAGACCGAGGGCGTCACCCACATGTTCCTGCCGCCGACGGCGATCTACATGCTGCTCGCCCATCCCGCCATCAAGCAGCACGACTTCTCCTCGCTCGAGCATTTCATCTATGCTGCCGCGCCGATGTCGGTGGACAAGCTGAAGGAATGCCTTGAGGTGTTCGGGCCGGTGATGACGCAGACCTTCGGCCAGGCCGAAGCGCCGATGCTCTGCACCTTCCTCTCACCGCAGGAGCACATGGTGATCGGCGATCCCGACAAGGAAAAGCGCCTGGCGAGCTGCGGCCGGCCGACGCTGCTGACGCCGGTCGAGATCATGGACGACGACGGCAACCTGATGCCGGCCGGCGAGCGCGGCGAGATCGTGGTGCGCGGCAACCTGGTGATGCCCGGCTACTACAAGAATCCGGAAGCGACCGCGGAGGTGTCCACCTTCGGCTGGCACCACACCGGCGACATCGGCTTCAAGGACGAGGACGGCTACGTCTATATCGTCGACCGCAAGAAGGACATGATCATCTCCGGCGGATTCAACGTCTATCCGAGCGAGATCGAGCAGATCATCTGGGGCCACCCCGCGGTGCAGGATTGCGCCGTCATCGGCGTGCCCGACGAGAAATGGGGCGAGGCGGTCAAGGCCGTCATCGAACTCAAGCAGGGTTCGAGCACCAATTCCGATGAGATCATTGCGCTGTGCAAGGCGAAGCTCGGCAGCGTGAAGGCGCCGAAGTCGGTGGATTTCTGGGACAGCCTGCCGCGCAGCGCGGTCGGAAAGGTCCGTAAGAAGGATATTCGCGAGACGTTCTGGAAGGGACGCACGCGCGCCATCTGAACGGGGAAGAAGCCCATGAATATCGCCATGGTACTCGCCAATGCGGCGAAAGCGTTTGCGGATCGCCCGGCGGTCTGTCTCGGCAGCGCGACGATCCATAGCTATGCGCAGCTTCTGCAGCGCAGCGCGGCGCTCGGCCAGGCCTTGCGCAACAAGGGCTTTGCGCCGGGCTCGCGGGTCGGCGTCTTCCTGTCCAATCGCCCTGAATATTTCGAGATCCTGTTCGGCGCCTGGTTCGCTGGGCTGGCGGTGGCGCCGATCAATGCCAAGCTGCATCCGAAGGAACTGGCCTACATCCTCGACAATTGCGCCGCCTCGGTGCTGTTCACCGACATCGAGGGCGGACTGTCGCAGCCGGGCAACGTCGTCGATGTCGACGGCGAGGCGTATCGCGCGATGCTTGCGACGGTGCCGTCCGATCTTCGGCCGGCACCGGCCGCGCCCGGCGACAATGCGTGGCTGTTCTACACCAGCGGCACCACAGGTTATCCAAAGGGCGCGATGCTGACCCATCGCAACCTTTACAACATGACGATGAGCTTCCTCGCCGATATCGGCCCGGTCGACGAAACCGACGCGTCGCTTTATCCGGCGCCGCTGTCGCACGGCGCAGGGCTGCTTGCGCTCGCGCACCTGGTACGCGGCGCCGCCAATGTCGTGCCGGAGAGCGGCGGCTTCGAGCCGGCCGAAATCGTCGACCTCATCAATCGATACCCGGGCAGCTCATTCTTCGCCGCTCCGACCATGGTGAACCGGCTCGTCCTCTCGCCGTCCATGGCCGACCTCACGGTGGAGCACCTCGATCACATCTTTTACGGCGGCGCGCCGATGTATGTGGAGGATCTCAAGCGCGCGCTGTCGGCGCTTGGCCCGCGGCTGTGGCAGGCCTATGGCCAGGGCGAGTCGCCGTGCACGATCAGCTACCTGCCGCCCCACATGCATCTCGACAATGGCGACGGCCGTCTCGACGACCGGCTGTCATCGGTCGGCATCCCCCGCACGGGCGTCGCGGTCCGCGTCGTCAATGCCGACCGCAACGACATGCCGCCGGGCGAGAACGGCGAGGTCATCGTATCAGGCGATGTCGTGATGGCCGGCTACTGGAACAATCCGGCCGCCACCGCGCAGGCGCTGCGCGACGGCTGGCTGTGGACCGGCGATGTCGGCACGTTCGACGCGCACGGTTTTCTCTATCTGAAGGATCGCTCGAAAGACGTCATCATCTCCGGCGGCTCCAACATTTATCCGCGGGAAGTTGAGGAGGTGCTGCTGCGCCATCCCGCCGTGGCGGAGGTCAGCGTGATCGGTCGCCGCCATCCCGACTGGGGCGAGGAGGTCATCGCCTTCGTGGCGTCGTCGGCGCCGGTGACGGCCGCGGAACTGGATGCCTTCTGCATCGAACATATCGCCCGCTTCAAGCGGCCGAAGTCCTACCGGTTCCTGCCGAGCCTGCCGAAAAGCAACTACGGCAAGATCCTCAAGACCGAAATCCGGAAAATCATCGAAAGCGAAACGGCCGCGTAATCGGCGAACACAAGGAGCGCACAATGACCACGATCGTTGCAGGTGTCGGCATGATCCCGTTCGCAAAGCCGGGCGCATCAGCGCCCTATGACGCGATGGGCGAGGAGGCGGTCAAGCTGGCGCTTGCGGATGCCGGCCTCGGCTACGACGCCATCGAGCAGGCCTATGCCGGTTTCGTCTACGGCGACTCCACCGCCGGCCAGAAGGTGCTCTACCGGGTCGGCATGACCGGCATCCCGATCGTCAATGTCAACAACAACTGCTCCACCGGCTCGACCGCGCTCTATCTGGCGCGGCAGGCGGTCGAAAGCGGCGCGGCGGATTGCGTGCTGGCCGTCGGCTTCGAGCAGATGCGCCCGGGTGCGCTGGGGTCGATCTTCGAGGACCGGCCGTCGCCGTTCTCGGAATTCGACCGCGTCACCGATGAACTTGTCGGCCATGGCGAGATTCCGCTGGCGCTCCGTTATTTCGGCGGCGCCGGCAAGCAGCACATGGACAAGTACGGCACGCAGCTCTCGACGTTCGCGAAGATCCGCGCCAAGGCCAGCCGCCATGCCGCGCGCAACCCGCTGGCGCTGTTCCGGAAAGAAATGACCGAAGGCGATGTGATGCAGGCGCCGGTGATCTGGGAGGGCGTGATGACGCGCTCGATGGCGTGTCCGCCGACCTGCGGCGCCGCCGCCGCCGTGCTCGTCTCCGAGGCGTTCGCCAGACGCCATAACCTGAACGACACAGTTCGCATCCGCGCGCAGGCCATGACGACGGACCGTCCCAGCACCTTCGAGACCCGCGACATGATGCGCGTCGTCGGCTTCGACCTGTCGAAGTCGGCGGCCGAAAAGGTCTACGAGAAGGCCGGCATCGCCCCCGACGATGTCGATGTCGTCGAACTGCATGATTGCTTCGCGCAGAACGAACTCATCACTTACGAGGCGCTTGGCCTCTGCGGCGAGGGCGAGGCCGAGAAGTTCGTTCTCGATGGCGACAATACCTATGGCGGACGTTTCGTCACCAACCCGTCCGGCGGCCTGCTGTCCAAGGGACACCCGCTCGGCGCGACCGGCCTCGCGCAGTGCTACGAACTTGTCCATCAGTTGCGCGGCACCGCCGAGGCCCGCCAGGTCGACGGTGCGCGGCTGGCGCTCCAGCACAACCTCGGCCTCGGCGGCGCGGCCGTCGTGACGCTCTACGAAAAGAACTGAACCAGAAGCGGGAGTAATTCACCGATGTCGCAGCGGCTCAAGGACAAGATCGCGTTCGTCATGGGAGCCGGCTGCGTCGGTGAAGGCTGGGGCAATGGCAAGGCCACGGCCGTCCTGTTCGCGCGCGAAGGCGCGACGGTGATCTGCGTCGACCGCGATCTAGCATCGGCGGAGCGCGCCGTCGCGATCATCACGGAAGAAGGCGGCAGGGCCGAGGCCCTGCGCGCCGACATCACGTCGGCCGCGGACATCGATGCGGCCGTCGGTGCGGCCATCAGCCGTCATGGCCGCATCGACATCCTGCAGAACAATGTCGGCATCGCCGAGCCCGGCGGTCCCGAGCATATCGACGAGGCGAGCTGGGACCGCGTCATGGCGGTGAACCTGAAGGGGTTCTTTCTCACCTGCCAGCGCGTCCTCCCGGAAATGGTCAAGCAGGGCGGCGGCGCGATCGTCAACGTGTCATCGGTCGCATCGATCACCACGATCAGCGTGCCGATGATTTCCTATTATTCCTCGAAGGCCGGCGTGAACCACTTCACCCGCGCCGTAGCGGTCGAATATGCGCCGAAGGGCATCCGCTGCAACGCGGTGTTGCCGGGCCTGATGAACACGCCGATGATCGTCGAGCCATACAAGCACGTTTACGATTCCGTCGACGACATGATTGCCCGGCGCGATGCGATGGTGCCGATGGGCAAGATGGGCACCGCCTGGGACGTGGCGCATGCCTCGCTGTTCCTGGCGTCGGATGACGCGAAATACGTCTCCGGCGTGCTTCTTCCTGTCGATGGTGCGCTCACGTGCCGAACTGGCTAACGAGACTTTCTGGGAACGTGTCATGAGCGAAGAAAAAGAACTTGTTATCCGCGATGATCGGGGTGCGGTATCGTACATTTCCTTGAACCGTCCGCGTAGCGGCAACAGCCTTTCCTTGTCGACAATCGATGAATTGACCCGCCATCTGATGGACCTCCGGGGGCAGCCGTCGATCGCGGTGATCGTCCTGACTGGGATCGGCAAGAAGATCTTCTGCGCGGGGCATGATCTTACCGAATTTGACGGGGAGACGGATCCCGAATTCTTCAAGACGGTGTCGACGCGCTGTTCGGCTCTGATGCAGACGATGCGGGATCAACCGCAGGTCATCATTGCCAGCGTCGCAGGCGTGGCCTCGGCCGCCGGTTGCCAGTTGGTCGCCAGTGCCGATCTCGCGATCGCCTCCAGCGAGGCGCGGTTTGCGACACCGGGCGTGAACATTGGCTTGTGGTGCCTCACGCCCATGGTGGCGTTGTCGCGCGCCGTGATGCCGAAACACGCGATGCAGATGCTCACCACGGGGCGCCTCTACGACGCGGCGTTTGCGCTACGCATCGGGCTGATCAACGATGTGGTCACGCCCGAGCAACTCGAGCAAACGGTCGAGTCGCTGGCAGCGGAGATCGCCTCGAAATCGACCTACACGTTGGCGCTCGGCAAACAGGCGTTCTATCGCCAGCTGCAAATGCCCATCTCCGATGCCTACGAATATTCCGGCGAACTCGTGGTGAGGAACATGGCCCACGCTGATGCGCGCGAGGGCATTGCTGCCTTCGTACAAAAGCGCAAGCCGCTCTGGAAGGGACGAAAGTAACATTGCTCTTGCGCCTCCGTCCGGCGGATCGTTTTCGTGGGTTCCAGGCGTCTTTTGCGAGCAGCGTTTCGGCTCCGCTGGGGCGGCGAGGCGCGATCAGCGGCTCCGCAGAGCTCCCTCTACGAGATCGACAAGTTGCCGGGCGACCTGCTCGCCGGTGAGCGGTCCTTCAGTCGTGAACCATCGCGTCATCCAGTTGATCGACCCCATGAAGAAGAACACCGTCAGCTTGGGATCGACGGCACGCACCGTCCCGTCGGCAATACCTTCAGAGATCAATTTCCGGAAGCCGCGGTCAAACTTGTCGCGACGCTTGCCGATGATCGCCTTGTTCTGCGACTCCAGCGCGTCGTACTCGCCGAGCACCGCGAAAGAGCCCATCTCGCTGGTGATGGTTTTGACGTACTTGTCGATAAGCAGGAGAATTTTTTCAAGCCCGGTCTTGCCATGCTCTTCGCTGTACTTCATCGCCTCGTCGCCGAAGTCGAGCGACATCATGTGGCATTCGAAGAGAATTTCCTGCTTGTTCGTGACGTAGTAGTAAAGCGCGGCCTTGGTGACGTCCAAGGTCTTCGCCACATCCTCGAGCGAGGTGTTGTGATAGCCGCGAAGGCTGAATGCGCGGCCCGCCTCGCGAAGCAGCGCGCCCCGCTTCAGCGAGAACTGCTGTTCCCGGTTGAGGACTACGCTTTTCCAGGCGGAGGCATGGCGGCCGCGCCTTGCTGTCGATGCCTTCTTCATGAGAGCATGCCGAATATCCGGAGCATATAGGGAACGATTCCCTATGCTTGAGGCCCCATAGTCAAAATTATTGCCTCGAAGTCAATTTCTGGAACCTCAGGCCGAAAGGCTGCGCGCGATGATTTGCTTCTGGATATCGCTGGTTCCCTCATAGATCTTGCAGACTCGAACGTCACGATAGTAGCGCTCGACCGGAAAATCCTTCAGGTAGCCGTAGCCGCCGTGGATCTGCAGGGCGTCCGAGCAGACCTTCTCCCCCATCTCCGAAGCGACGAGCTTGGCAATGGCCGCTTCCTTGGCGCAGGACGCTCCGGCCTCGAGGAGCCGCGCGGCGTGGATATAATATTGCCGCGCGACGTCGACCTGAGCGGCCATCTCCGCGAGATGGAAGCTCACCGCCTGCAGTTCAACGATCGGCTTGCCATAGGCCTCGCGCTCGTTGGCGTAGCGGATCGCAGCGTCGAGCGCTGCCTGGGCAACGCCGACGGCCTGCGCGGCGATTGCAATCCGACCGTCAGACAGGCCACCCATGACGATCCGGTAGCCAGCGCCGACTTCGCCGAGCACGTTCTCCGCCGGAACACGAAGATTGTCGAGCTGAATCTGAGCGACATGGGCCGTCCGCTGGCCGAGCTTGTCCTCGACGCGCGCAACATTGTAGCCGGGTGAGGTCGGGTCGACGATGAACGTCGTAAATCCACTTTTACCGGCCTGCGGATCGGTGCGAGCGAGCACGATCGTTGTACCAGCCTCGCTCCCGTTGGAAATGAACTGCTTGGTGCCGTTGAGAATGAAGTGATCGCCTTCGCGGCGCGCGGTGGCACGAAATGCGGCGGTATCCGATCCGGCCTGCGGCTCAGTGAGAAGAAACGCGCCGATCTTTTCGCCGCGCAGCATCGGCGGCAGATACTTCTGCTTCTGTTCCTCGTTGCCGCGCAAGGCGATGGTGAAGGCGGTGACGTTGTGGACGTGGAAAATGGTGCCGACACCCGCGTCGGCCGCGGCGATCTGCTCCAGCGCCAGACAATAGGCGACGAACCCCGCGTTCGAGCCGCCATATTGTTCCGGCGGCAGCATGCCCATGAAGCCAAGATTCGCGAGAGCCTTCAATTCGGCGTGCGGCCACGTCGCGGTGCGATCGCGTTCCGCTGCCGTGGGGGCGATCGCGTCGGTCGCAACCTTGCGCGCGACGTCCCGAACCATCGTTTGCTGGTCGGTTAGGAACGAAAAAGATTTGCTCTCGGCTCCTGCCATCCCGGATTCTCCTCCTGCCTGTCCTTACCGGAAATTGGCAGCGTTGCTGGAGCGACGCGGTTTCGCGAGCGCGCGAAACCGGTGACAGACGTTGCTCACGGAGAGCTGCAGATCTTCCGTATTCGACCACATATTAGGATATTTGACGTTATGGTCAATTCATATTCGAGGCTTTGCCTTTTCGGTTTGGTGCCATTGCAGGTCGAAAAGTCGAGGCCGCTTCGTCGAAAGGCGCGCCTGAATGCGCCCAATCACGAGCTTCCTCCAAAGCGGGAAGTGCCTGCTGCCTGCTGCAACCGGAATCCGTGCCTCTTGATGCGTTCGCGCCGGAGTGTTCGATCTGCCTGTTTCGTCGTGGTGTGTTGCAGGCGCCCGAATGGGCTTGACCGAAATTGACCGTCGAGTTAAAAATAATGCTCATCGGTCATAAAAATCCGCAGAGGATGGGTCGATTTGAGGGTGGGGCGCTGTTCGGTCGAAATGCCGCATACCGTGGGGAGGATGAATGTCGCAGGACTGCGTTGGTGAAGGGGGAGCGTGTTGAGCGCTGTTTCGCCTCTCTATTCAGCATCGCAGAGCCGTGCGGCGCAGAATGCCGCGGTTCTCGTCGCCGACGGTATCCGGATGGCTTTCGGTGGCGTTGTCGCGCTTGACAATGTGTCCATCGCGGTCGGGGTGGACGAGTTGCTCGCGGTGATCGGGCCGAACGGTGCCGGCAAGACCTCCCTGATGAATTGCCTCAGCGGCTTCTATCGGCCGCAGCAGGGCGAGGTACGATTCAATGGCTCGCTGCTGTCCGGCATGGGCGTCCACCATATCGTGAAGGCCGGCCTGGCCCGGACCTTCCAGGGGACGCATATCTTTTCGAACATGACCGTGATCGAAAACATCATGGTCGGCCGTCACATTCACATGAAGAGCTCGATTCCGTCGGCATTCTTTTACTTCGGGCCTTGCAGACGCGAGGAGATCCGGCACCGCGAGGTCGTCGAGGAAATCATCGAGCTGCTCGAAATCGAATCCATCCGCCATCAGCCGGTCGGCAGCCTCGGCTACGGCTTGCGCAAACGCGTCGATCTCGGTCGGGCACTGGCTCAGGAGCCGAGCATCCTGCTGATGGATGAGCCGATGGCCGGGATGAATACCGAGGAGAAGGAGGACCTCGCGCGATTCATTCTCGACGTTCGCGAGGCGCGACAGATCCCGGTGGTGCTCGTCGAGCACGACATGGGTGTCGTCATGGATCTAGCGGACCGGATCGTGGTGCTCGACTTTGGCCGCAAGATTGCAGAGGGGACTCCGCTGGAGGTTCAGAAGAATCCTGCGGTGCTCAAGGCATATCTGGGCGAAGGAAATCGCTGATGCTGCCGATGCGTACCATTCCGCAACTGTTGCTCGAGCGCGCCAGCGCGGCGCCGGACCGGCTCGTTGAGCGGCACAAGTATCGCGGCATCTGGCGCGAATACACCTATGGTGATGTTCTCGAGAAGGTGCGTTCCTTCGCCCTTGGCCTTGACGCGATGGGTATTCGCCGCGGCGAGACCGTGGCCATTATCGGCGAGAACGAGCCGGAGAACTTCTGGAGCGAGTTTGCGGCGTTCTCGATCGGATGCAAGATCGTCTCGCTCTATCCTGACATCACTGCGGACGAAATCGAATACCTCCTCAACGATAGCGATGCGGTCTGTCTGGTAGCGCAGGATCAGGAGCAGGTGGACAAGGGGTTCGCGATTCTCGATCGCGTTCGGCACCTTCGCCAGATGATCTACTGGGACGATACCGGGATGTGGTCCTATCGTCACGAGCGCCTGACGCCGTTCGAGAAGGTGGTTGAGGTCGGACGCGCGCGCCACGCCGAGGATACCGATCTGTTCCGGCGCCTGGTCGAGACAGGCCGACCCGACGACGTGGCCGTGCTGTCTTATACCTCCGGCACCACCGGGCGGCCGAAGGGCGTGGTGCTGACCCACCGCTATCTCGTCGACAACGCGCATCGCGTCATCGCGGCGACCGGCATCAAGCCCGGCATGGAGTATCTCACCTATATCGCCCCGGCCTGGGCGACGGAGCAGTTCTTCGGCGTCACTATCGGCCTCCTGCTGCCGCTGGTGGTGAATTTCCCGGAATCGCCTGAGGAGGTTCTCAACAATATCCGCGAACTCGCAGTCGAGGTGATGGTATTCGCTCCCCGCCAGTGGGAGAGCCTCGCCGCCACCATCCAGGGCCGGATGCTCGATGCCGGCCGGACGCGCAGGGCGATCTATGCCTGGGGTGTCGATATCGGCCACAAGGTCCATGTCGCGCGTCTTGAAGGCAGGCCCGTCCCGCTCGGCGCGCGGCTTGCGCTGCCGCTTGCGGAGATGCTGGTATTGAAGCCGCTGCGGGACAAGCTCGGCCTCACGCGCATCAAGCTCGCATTGTGCGGCGGCTCCACGATGGCGCCGGATGTGTTTCGCCTGTTCCATGCCATCGGCGTGCCGTTACGCAATATCTATGGCGCCACCGAGATCGGACTCCTGACCCTGCATCAGGGGAATCGGTACAATCTCGAGACGGTCGGGCACTGGCTGAGCTCGCACCCCGAATCCGGTGCGGCGCTGGAATGGAAGGTGTCGGAGCAGGGTGAATTGCTCGTTCGTGGCGGCAGTGTCTTTCAAGGCTATCACAAGAAGCCCGACAGCGTCGCCCAGCGCGTTGAGGACGGATGGTATCGCACGGGCGATGCCGTGTCGGTCACCGACAGCGGCGAGCTCGTATTCCTCGAGCGCCTCGACGATCTTCGACAGCTTCGCTCCGGCGAACGGTTTCCGCCTCAGTTTATCGAGACCCGGCTGCGTTTCAGCCCGTTCATCAAGGACATCATGACGCTTGGCGACGATACGCGCGACTATATCGGCGCGCTGATCAATATCGACATGAGCGTGGTGTCGCGTTGGGCGGAGGATCGAAACATCAGCTTCTCCACCTTCACCGACCTTTCGCAGAAGCCAGAGGTGGCCGAATTGATGCGCGGCGAGATTGCGCGCGTCAACACGTTCCTGCCCGAGCACGCGAGGGTCCGTCGCTTTGCCAACTTCCCCAAGGAGCTCGATCCGGATGAAGGCGAATTGACCCGCACACGCAAGCTGCGACGCGAATTCCTCGCCGAACGCTATGCCGTGCTGATCGAGGCGATGTACGGCAGTCGGGATCATCAGAAGCTCGACATCGCGGTGACATATCAGGACGGGCGAAAGGGCGCGCTGTCTGCTCACGTCGCCATCCACGACGTCGTCAAGGCAGGCAAGTCGGCAAACGCCGCTGAACCGTTGCGGGCCATCGCATGATCGATTTCGTCAACTACTTCATCAACGGTGCGCTGGTCGGGCTGCTCTATGCCCTCATCGCCATGGGCTTCGTGGTCATCTATCGGGCGTCGAAGGTCTTCAATTTCGCCCAAGGCGAACTCGTCGTGTTCGGCGGCTTCATCGTCTGGTGGATGGTCGCCTCGCTGGGCCTGCCGCTCTCGATCGGCATTCCGCTCGCGTTCGTTGCGGCGGCGCTGTTCGGACTCCTCATCGAGCGGGTGTTCTTTTCCCGCCTCGCCGGTGAGTCGGTGTTCGCCATGGTCATGGTCACGATCGGACTTTTGATCCTGATCCGCGGCCTGATCCTCGTGCTGTTCGGCCCGCAGGTGCGCTCGTTCCCGATCATCTTTCCGCTTCAGCCGGTGATCATCGGGGAGATCCTCATCCCTCGCTCGCTTCTCATCGGCGGCGCAATCACGGTCATCGTCGGTTTCGGCCTGTCGTGGTTCTTCAACCGCACGCGGGCCGGGCTGCGCATGACAGCGGTTGCCGAAGATCATCAGGTGGCGCTGTCGATGGGAATTTCAGTGAAGCGCTCCATTGCGTTCGCCTGGATTCTCGGTGCCGTGCTGTCGACGCTTGGCGCCATCATCTTCCTCAGCGGAAAGTCGCTGAACTTCCTCGCCTCCGACATCGGCCTTGCGGCGTTGCCGGTGGCGCTGCTGGCGGGTTTCGAGGCGATCGCCGGGGTTCTGCTGGCCGGCCTTATCGTCGGTATCATTCAGGGGCTCGTGACCGCCTACCTCGATCCGATCGTGGGCGGCGCGATCGGCACCGTGTTTCCGTTTATCATCATGCTGCTCATCCTCTTTATTCGGCCGACCGGAATGTTCGGCTGGAAGACCATCGAAAGGGTGTGACCGATGGATCCGGCAGGCGTATTCGCCACCAGCTTCGAACGCGATCAGGCGTTGATCCGCACCCGCGGACAATGTGTCGCGCTCGTTCTGCTTTTCGTCGCGCTGGTCATCCTGCCCCATGTTCTGGGACCGCGGCTCGTCGCCATCTCGACCAATATGCTGATCATGGCCGTGGTCGTGATCGGCCTGCAGATCAACATGGGATATGCGGGCCAGATCAATCTCGGCCAGGCTGCGTTCATGGGAGTCGGCGCCTACGCCACCGGAGCGCTGGCGATCAAATTCAATCTGCCGTTCTGGCTCAGTATTCCGTTCGGGGGCTGCGCCGCCGCGGTGTTCGGGTTCATCTTTGGCTTGTCGGCGGTTCGCATCAAGGGCTTTTACCTGGCGCTCACCACCATCGCGGCACAGACCCTGTTTCATTTCCTCATTCTCAATCTGCCGCAGTCGTGGTTCGGCGGGTCGAACGGGTTGACGCTGGAGCCGGCACAGATTTTCGGCTTCAGTTTCGTCAGTGAGACCTCGATCTACTATCTCTGCCTGGCCGTGACCGCGGCGATGGTGTTCGGCGCCTATGGCATCGTGCGCAGCCGGCACGGGCGCGCCTTCGTCGCAGTCTGCGACGACGACGTCGCTTCCGGGCTGATGGGAATCAACGTCGTGCGGACCAAGGCAACCGCCTTCCTGATCGGTGCGTTCTACGCGGGGATCGGCGGGGGGCTGTGGGCCTACTACGTGCGTTTCGTCGCCGTCGATCAATTCACGCTGTTCCATTCGATCTGGTTCATCGCAATGGTCATCGTCGGAGGCCTCGGTTCGATCACCGGAGCGTTGATCGGCGTCTTCGTCATCAAGGCAATTCAGGAAAGCTTCGTTACACTTGGGCCCAGCATCGTCGCGCAATTTCCCTCGCTCGGTGGCGATGTGGTGTTTGCGATGATGAACGTGTTTCTCGGCGGGATCATCGCAGCGTTCCTGATTTTCGAGCCGCGCGGGCTGATGCACCGCTGGAATATCCTGAAACGATCCTATCGCCTTTGGCCATTTCCCTATTGATGCCTGGGCGATCGGAATTAGAACATTCATGGGAGGAACTGAAGATGACAATCTTGAAGCACATCAAGATCTTTGGGGCGGCCGCTGCGCTCGGTTTGCTGACGATCTCGGCGCCGGCCGGTGCCCAGACGACCTACAATGTGGCGTCGCTTGCCGATTTTACCGGTCCTTATGCGGATGTGATGAAGGACCTGATCGGTGCGCGCCGGCCGGTCATCGAATGGTGGAATGCCGAAGTCGGCAAGAAGATCGGCGTCAAGCTCGGCACCAAGGATTACGATCACCGCTATGATGCGGCGCAGGTGGCGAGCCTGTGGCCCGGCATCAAGGCCGAGCTAAATCCGATTATCGTGCTTGGGGTCGGCGGACCCGACGTCGCCGCGCTTCAGGGGCGGCTGCCGTCCGACAAGATCCCGATGGTGATGTCGACTGCCGCGTATGGCTTTGCCTGGAAGCCCGATCCGTGGATCTTCAACCAGCGCCCGACCTACAGCCATGAGGCCACTGCGTTCTTCGAGTGGTTCCGCCAGAAGCGCGGAGGCAGCGGGCCGCTGAAGGTCGCGATCATCTCGTCGGAAGCCTCGCCGGCCTATGTCGACCAGCACAAGGGTGTCCAGCGATATGCCTCCGACAATCCGGACAAGGTCGAAGTCGTCGAGGTTGTGTTCACGGAAGTTCAGCCCACCGATTTGACCACCCAGGTCAACCGCGTGACCCGTAAGGGAGCCGAAGTGATCATGGTCATGACGAACACGGCCGCCGTGGTCGCCACCAAGCGGGCGCTGCAGTCGCTCGGCAAACAGGTGCCGATTGTCATGAGTTCGCACAACGGACTGGCGGAATCCGGCCGCGCGATCGGCGACGTCAAGCAG
>JAHCKB010000379.1 GCA_026125985.1 Bradyrhizobium sp. | reverse complement strand
TGTGCCCGGCGCTACCGATGAGCGCGGCAGCATCAACTTCCTCGAACCGGGCAAAGGGCTCGACTTCGAGCCGAAACGGCTCTTCTACCTGCACCATATCGCTCCCGGTCAATGGCGAGCCCGTCATGGTCATCGTCGGACCGAGCTCGTCGTCATCGCTGTCAGCGGAAGCTGCCGGACTCATCTCGACGACGGCACGGACAAGGAAAGCGTGACGCTCGATGAAGCGAGCAAGGGCCTCTATATCGGACCCTGGGTCTGGCATGAGTTGACCGACTTCGCGCCCGGCACGGTCATCGTCGTTCTCGCCTCGACCCCCTACGACGAAGCGGACTATCTCCGCGACTATGAGGCCTTCCGCAGCGAAGTGGGAGCGCATCGATGATCCCGTTCCTCGACATGAAGTCGGTCTATACCGAGCTGAAGCCGGAACTCGATGCGGCGTACCTGCGGGTGATGGAATCGGGGTGGTTCGTGCTCGGCAAGGAGGTCGAGGCCTTCGAGCAGGAGTACGCCGCCTTCTGCGGCACACGCCATTGCGTCGGCCTCGGCAATGGTCTGGAGGCGCTGGAACTCACCCTCCGCGCCTGGGGCATCGGTCCTGGCGACGAGGTGATCGTGCCCTCCAACACCTATATCGCGACCTGGCTCGCTGTGTCTGCGGTGGGCGCGACGGTGGTGCCTGTCGAGCCCACCCCGGCCGGACCGAACATCGACCCCGAGCGGATCGAGGCCGCCATCACGCCGCGCACGCGCGTCCTCATGCCGGTTCATCTCTACGGCGAACCCGCGGACATGGACGCCATCGGTGCCTTGGCGGAAAGGCACGGGCTCAAGGTGATCGAGGATGTTGCCCAGGCGCAGGGCGCCAAGGTGCGAGGACGTCGGACTGGGTCACTGGGCAATGCGGGTGCGCACAGTTTCTTTCCGACCAAGAATATCGGCGCGTTCGGCGATGGCGGCGCGGTGACGACCGACGACGCCGAATTGGCCGACCAACTGCGCGGCATGCGCAACTACGGCAGCAAGGTGAAATACGTGAATGTCGAGCGCGGCTACAACTCGCGTCTCGACGAACTGCAGGCGGCCTTCCTGAGGGTGAAGCTGAGGAAGCTCGACGAATGGAACGATCGCCGCCGCATTCTCGCGGCGCGGTACGCCGATCGCCTCGCGGGCGTGCCGGGCCTCGGTTTACCCCGGGTCCCGCAGTGGGCGGAGCCGGTGTGGCATCTTTACGTCGTGCGCACGCAACACCGTGTCGGGCTAATGGAGGCCCTAAACAGCGCCGGCATCGGCTCGCTTGTGCACTATCCCATCCCCCCTCATCTGCAGCAGGCCTACGAAGATCTGGGGCTGAGGCGGGGTGCCTTCCCGCTCGCGGAAGCGCTCGCCGACTCCGTGCTCAGCCTGCCGATGGGACCGCACGTTAGCCTCGCGGCTGCCGACGAGATCGCCGCTGCGGTGAGCAGCTACATGTTGCGCTCGGGAGGCGAGTGAATACCCCGGTAATTTCGGTAGTAGTCGCCTTGCGAGTAATAGTAGCCCGTCGTGCTGGGATACGCATTCGACGGATAGGCGTACCCGGTCCTCGGCGAAACGTAATAAGTGCTCGCCGGAGCACGGTCGCCGTAGTAGACCGCGCCGGGCGGGGCATACGCATACTGGGTACGCTCGGTGTACCCGCCGCAGCCGGCAGTGAGGCCAGCCAGAGCCATCGCGCCACTGAGGAACAGAATCCTGCTCATGGGGAGAGTTCCTTTGCTGAATGTCGTCGTCACGTGCGGATTTAACCCGAAGACGCGGCAGTGGTTCCCCGCCTCAATTTTGCTGTATTGCTGTCGTGGCCCAACCAACGGGGGACTGTGATGAAGCTCGGCCTGTCGATCGGCTATTCCAAGGCGCAACTCGATATCCCGGTCGAGCTGGTTCAACGCGCCGAGGAGCTGGGCTACGATTCGGTGTGGACTGCCGAGGCGTACGGCTCCGATGCCGTCACGCCGCTCGCCTTCCTCGCCGCGAAGACCAGCCGGATCAAGCTCGGTACCGGCATCATGCAGCTGGCGGCGCGCACCCCGGCCAATGCCGCAATGTCGGCGGCGACGGTCGATGCCATGGCAGGCGGTGGCCGCTTCATCGCGGGCATCGGCGTGTCGGGCCCGCAGATCGTCGAAGGCTGGTACGGCCAGCCATGGGGCCGGCCTTATTACCGGATGAAGGATTATGTGGCGATCATGCGCAAGATCTTCGCGCGCGAGGAGCCGGTGACCCACGACGGCAAGGAGATCTCGCTGCCTTACACAGGGGAGGGCTCCGCCGGCCTTGCCAAGCCGCTTAAGTCGATTCTGCACATGAACCAGATACCGATCTATCTCGCGACCGGCAGCGAGAGCACGGTCAAGCTCACTGCCGAGATCGCCGACGGCTGGTTGCCCATGGGTTTCGTGCCGGGCGCGATGGAGGAATACCGGCCGTGGCTGGAGGAGGGCTTCCGCCGTGCCGGCAACGGCAAGGGCTTCCACAACTTCACGACGCAGGCTTCTGTCCATGTCGAGGTCGAGAACGACGTGAAGGCGGCGTTGCAGCGACTGAAACCCGAGGTCGCGCTCTATGTCGGCGGCATGGGTCACAAGACCAAGAACTTCCACAACGACATCATGGTGCGGCGCGGCTTCGGCGATGCCGCAAAGCGCATCCAGGAGCTTTATCTCGCCAAGCGCAAGGACGAGGCGATTGCCGCCGTGCCCGACGAGTGGGTCGACCTCAAATCTCTGGTTGGCCCGCCGGCTCGGATCAGGGAGCGCTATCGGGCGTGGGAGGATTCGGGCGCCGATTCACTCAGCGTCCGCTCGCGCCAGCCCGAAGCGATCGAGGTCATGGCCCAGGCCGCTCGGCTCAACTAGCGCACTCAGGGCTTTGCGAGCGGCGGCTCGAGGACAAGCTCGATCGGCCGTTCGAGATCGCCGGGGTCGAGCGGGCGCGGGTTGGCCAGCGTGAAGATGGTCTTGTGCGCGAGCACGACCCGCGCCGCGAGTGCAAGCTTGCGGTCCTTGAGCGACACTGTTTTTGGGATTCGCAACGCGAAGGGCATCGGCTGCGGCCAACCGCTGCGAACAACTTGCTCTGCCACGATCTCGGCCATCGGGCCGCTTGTGTCGAGCACCTGCAACCGCAGCTCGATGCCCCGGGGCAGGGGCGGGGTCTTCGGAAATGAGGCAGTCCCGGCAATGGTCGTGGCAGGAGGAGAAGAATCCCCGACACGCCGCTCGATGGCACCCATGTGTGCCATCAGGGCCTGGCGATTGGCGTCGAGCAGGCAAGTGTAGCGAAAGTAGGTAACGGTACCGCCGCGGCGGCGCAGCCAACCTGATCCGGTGATCGTCGTGGAGACGATCTGGGTGCCGACTGACACCTGCGCTTCTTCGGTTGAAATCCACGGCAACCCATCGAGGGCGAAGGCGACAAAGGCTTCGTCGACGCTGCGCAGGTCGACGCCTATTCGGCCGGCGCACCGCGAGATGTCCAGCGACGACAGTCCGTTCTCGTTCTGCGCCATGGCAGGGGCGGAAAGAACCGTCATGGATAGCAGTAGGCCGCACACCTTTAGAAGGGATTGGCGAAAGTTCCAGCCGAACGGCTCTTCGCGGCTTGTCGCCCGATGGATACTAAGATCGTGCAAGGCAGCTCTCCCGGGCAGCGGTCTGCCCGGTGGCGGCCTGCAACCCGGTAAGACATGCTTGCCAACTTCTGACGATAAAAAGCATCCCTCGCCGATGCCGGACGGGCCTTGATGCAGATCAAGCCCGTACCGACGCCAGTTCCCAACTGCGGCGCGAGCCACTTGTACTTTATAGTCAGCTGCATGAAACCGCCGCCCATCGTCTCCAAGCCGACTGCCGTCTTTCGCCAATCCGGGCCGCTCGAGGTGGGGAAGGGCAAGATTACCGGGGTCGTTGCCCTCACCCTGGGCGGGCTTGCCGTAATGTCGGTGCTCGCCTTTCACTTTCCTGAGTATCTGACGACGCCCAACCTGCGGAAGCAGTACGACGTCAACCTCCTCCGCGAGATCATGCTGGTCGGCATGGTGATTGCGGG
>JAHCKB010000378.1 GCA_026125985.1 Bradyrhizobium sp. | reverse complement strand
GAGGTCTGGCAGCTCTGGCAACGGGTGAAAGGCTACACCGACCAGTCGATCGCGTTCAATCCGTTCGATTCCACCTTTAACAGCGGGACCGACAAGACCACGCTCGCCAAGATCGGCGGACAGTGGACCCACATGATCACCAACAGCATCGAGGGCAACATCAACGGCGGCTACGTCCACGCCTTCAACACCCAGTCCGGCGTCGTCGCCGCCGTTACCGGCCAGGGCATGGTGACACCGACCGTCGGCAATCAAGGATGGTTCGAATATGGCGGCCGGCTCGGCTTCCGCATCAAGAAGGGCTGGGTGGCGGACGTCTTCGTCAACGGCACGCTGGGTCCGCAACCCGTCGGCAACACCGCACACGGCGGCGTCGGTTTGAGGATCAACTACTAGGGCAGCCCTTATCTCTCGCCGCCGTCGCGTGCCGAGAGAGTCAAAGCTACGCAGCCGGCTTGCCTTCATACGCGCGCTTCAAGCCCTCGATGTCGAGCTTGACCATGCCGAGCATCGCCTGCATGGCGCGCTGCGCACCGGCCTTGTCCGGACCGCCGAGATACTTCGGCAGCGCACTCGGCACGATCTGCCAGGCCAGACCGTAGCGATCCCTGATCCAGCCGCACTGCTCGGCCTTGCCGCCATGCGCCAGGATCGCATCCCACAGCCGATCGACTTCCGGCTGGTCGGCGCAATCGATCACGAAGGAAACCGCGTTGGTATATTCCATGCGGATGCCCCCGTTGAGCGCCATGAAGCGCTGTCCGGCAAGGGCGAACTCCACCACGATCACCTGGCCGGACCGGCCGTGCGGATAATCGGCGGGACTGCGCTGGACATTCTCGATCCGAGAATCCGGAAGCAGGGAAACATAGAAATTCGCAGCCTCTTCCGCTTCACTTCCGAACCAAAGGCAGGGGGTGATCTTCGACATGGCGCACTCCATCGCGGGATTCCGGCCAGAGGACGCCTGAGACACCCGTCATCCGACAGCCGTCTCAAGTTTATTTTGAGGCCGACCGCACTCGAAGCGTCACGACGCAGCGGCGGACGCTCCGATACCTCCTGCCTCGGCCGATATTAGTCCCGACTCGGTGCGGAGCATGGAACGAGGTTGAATTTGCCCCGGTCTGCCCTGACTGCAAATGACTGTTCCGCCTCGACGTCCACCGCCCTGATCGAAAACCTATTTCAGGGCCAGCAACTCGACGTCGAACATCAAGGTCGCGTTCGGCGGGATGACACCGCCAGCGCCGCGGGAACCATAGCCGAGCGCAGGCGGAATGATCAGCGTGCGCTTGCCGCCGACCTTCATGCTGGCAACGCCCTCGTCCCAACCCTTGATGACGCGGCCCTGCCCGATCGGGAATTCGAAAGGCTCCTTGCGGTCGACCGACGAGTCGAACTTGCTGCCCTTCTTGCCGTTTTCATAGAGCCAGCCGGTGTAGTGCATGACGCAGGTCTGACCCGGCTTCGGTGATGCGCCGGCGCCTTCCTTAATATCGATGATCTGCAAACCTGAAGCTGTGGTCATGGCCTTTCCTTGCTGCGCCGTGGCGCGGGTGGCGATCGCGGCGAGGCCGCCAGCGAGCATGGTGGTGAGGATGGTGCGGCGGGATGATCGCATTTCTGTCGCCTCTCTGGTGGGTGGATGTCAGTAGCCGAGCGCGCAACCGTCCTTGCGCGGGTCCGAGCCGCCGGTGAGCGTGCCCTTGTCCCAGTCGATCCAGATCGCCTGGCCGCCGCCGAGCGGACTGACGACGCTGGTGGTCTGGTGGCCGAGCTTCTTCAGGCCTTCCACCACCTGCGCCGGCACGCCGTCCTCGAGCTGATAGACGCCCTCGTAGTGCAGGCCGCGCGGCATGTCGATCGCCTCCTGCACGTCGCAGCCATAGTCGAGAATATTGGTCAGCACATGGCATTGACCGACCGGCTGATACTGCCCGCCCATCACACCGAACGGCATGATGGCCCGGCCGTTCTTGGTCGCAAGGCCCGGAATGATAGTGTGCAACGGCCGCTTGCCGGGAGCGATGCAGTTGGGGTGGCCGGGCTGGATGCGGAAGCCGCCGGCGCGATTCTGCAGCAGGATGCCGGTCTTGTTGGACACGATCGCCGAGCCGAAGGAGTGCGCGATCGAGTTGATGAAGGAGCAGACGTTGCGATCCTTGTCGACGACTGTGCAGTAGATCGTCGAGGGATTCATCGGCGGCGCTACGTTCGGCAGTTCCAGCACGCCATCCATGCGGATCTTGCCGACATGCTCTTCGGCAAAATTCTTCGCCAGGATGCGCGCCACATCGACATCGACCTGCCGGGGATCGCCGATGAACTGCTCGCGCATCATGTAGGCGATGCGGGCGGCTTCCGCCTCGATGTGGAAGCGTTCGACGCTGACGGGCGCGAACTTCGTCAGATCGAAACGCGAGAGGATGTTGAGCATGACCAGCATGGTGATGCCCGGTCCGTTCGGCGGGCACTGCCAGGCCTCATAGCCCTTGTAGTCGGTACCGATCGGCACCGTGGTCTCGGTGGTGTGGGCGGCGAAGTCGTCGAGCGTGTGGAGACCGCCGATGCCGCGCAGCGTTGCCACCATGTCTTCAGCGATCTCGCCTTTGTAGCAGGCGTCGCGCCCCTTGCTTGCGATCGCGCGCAGCGTCTTGCCAAGCTCGGGCTGGCGGATGACGTCGCCCGCCACCGCCGGCTTGCCACCGGGCAGAAGATAGCGCTCGGTGTTGGTGCCGTTCTTGAGCTTCTCGAACTGGTTCTTCCAGTCGAAGGCAATGCGCGGCGCCACCACATAGCCCTGCTCCGCGGCATCGATCGCCGGCTGCAGCAATCGGTCGAGCCCGAACTTGCCGTGATCGCGCAGGATGGTCGCCCAGGCATCGACGGAACCGGGGATACTCACCGCATGCGCCGAGGTCAGCGGCACCGAATTGATCTTGCGCTCGAGATACCATTCCGCCTTGGCTGCCATCGGGGCGCGGCCGGAGCCGTTATAGGCGGTCACCTTGCCCTCGCCCTTCTTCTGCAGCAGCGCAAAACAGTCGCCACCGATCCCGGTGGATTGCGGCTCGATCACCCCGAGCAGCGCGCAGGCCGCAACCGCGGCGTCCGCGGCGGTGCCGCCGGCGCGCAGCACCTCGATCGCCGTCAGCGCGGCAAGCGGGTGCGAGGTCGCCACCATCGCATTCTGGGCGTGGACCGTAGACCGGCCGGCGAAATGGAAACTTCTCATCGGGTAATCTCTCTCGTCGTTATTTCCGGCAGGCGCCGGGGGCCGGAAAAGACGGGCTAGATGACATATTCGGGACTGGCAACGCAATGGCCGCGGACGCATGACCTGCAGCCACGCGGACAGGTGATCTTCGGCATATGCGGGGGTTTTCCCACGTCTACCCCCCTGATAAACCACGGCCATGGCTTACAGGGTCGCCGCCTTCTACCAGTTCGCCGCGCTGCCGCACTTCCGGGAGTTGCGCGAGCCGCTGCGCGCACTTTGCGCTTCGCTCGGATTGAAGGGCAGCGTTCTGCTGGCCCATGAGGGCATCAACGGCACGCTGGCCGGCAGCGATGACGGCATCGCTGCCTTCATAGAAGCGCTGCAGCACGGGCCATTGTTCGGCATCCGGCTCGATCGCCTTGAGCTGAAGTTGTCGACTGCGGAGGCAATTCCGTTCCAGCGTCTGAAGGTTCGGCTGAAAAAGGAAATCGTCACGCTCGGGGACGCCAGCGTCGATCCCACGAGGCGGGTGGGCACCTATGTGGATGCTGCCCACTGGAACGCGCTGATATCGGATCCCGACACGCTGGTGCTCGATACCCGCAATGCCTTCGAGGTCGCGATGGGCACGTTCGAGGGCGCCGTCGACCCGGGTATCAGGAGTTTCGGCGAGTTCAGGGAGTTCACTGCGCAAAAGCTCGATCCGCAACGGCACCGCAGAATCGCGATGTTCTGCACCGGCGGCATCCGCTGCGAGAAAGCCAGCGCCTACCTGCTCGCGCACGGCTTTGCCGAGGTGTTCCACCTGAAGGGCGGCATTCTCAAATATCTCGAAGACACGCCGGAAAGCGAGAGCCGCTGGCGCGGCGAATGCTTTGTGTTCGAC
>JAHCKB010000377.1 GCA_026125985.1 Bradyrhizobium sp. | reverse complement strand
GGATGACCAGGTCTTCTTCGGCCGAAAGGCGGCGTTCGGTCAGCGCAGCTACGCCGGCATGGTCCGTGTCAGGAAAAAGCCTTCGCTTTTCCTCCCAGAGAGCGACTAGGCGGGCCATCGACGTCGACAGAAGGTGGACGCGCAGGGCATCCTCGTCGACCGCGATTTCCAGTTGGTCGAGTCGCTTTCGAACTGTGTCCGACCGGACCTTGAGACGCCAGAGCCAGTCGTCCGGATCGATCTTCCGAAGCAGGTCGGGTGCCGGACCGGTGATCAGGCTATAACCGTCGGTCGGATGATCGAGCAGCCAACCCGGCGTGACGATATTGCCTCTGACGATCAGGGGCATCGAAGCATTAAGCGTCTTCAGGGAGATGGAGAGCTTCAAGTCCTCCTGAAGATCCTCGGCTCGCAGGATTTGCCGCAGGCCCGCCGACATTGCCGGTTCGAAGCCGGCCTCGGAAGCCCAACTCGCGACTGCGCCTCTGAGAACAAGAGCTTTGGCCTGCTCCCAATTCGCCGCTTCCGCCGCCGCCAAAGCGAACATGTTTGCAGAGCGATATTGCTTATCACCTAGCGAGATCGAAATGCGGCCCTCGGTAACGCCTGGCGTTTCGGCTGCGGGAGCGGATACCGTCTCACCCTGCAGCCACGCCTGAACTTCCGTCCACTGCCACCGCTGGCGTCTGTCACGTGCCAGAAGGCCGCGCAGCAAGGTGTCGATCCGTTCGTCCAGGTTTTCAGGAAGGTGTACGCCGTTGGTGAGAACGTGGATCAGAAAGGCCTGTTCGTTGACACCTTCGAAACACGCGCCTTGGGTGATCTTTTCCAGCAAGATCATTCCCACGCTCCACCAGTCGGAAGCCGGAGCGACGCCACCGGCGATCGCTTCCGGAGCCATGTAACGGGTGGTCTCGAGAGGGGACACGATGTCCAGATCGAACTCGGAAAGTCGTGCGGATCCAAACCCTCCGATGACGAGGTCCAGCGGGTCCCTCGAGCGCATGAAGATGACCGAAGGCCGCAGATCCCTGTGCCGCAATCCGGCTTCGGCGAGTGCATGAACGGCCTGCGCGAGCTCGCCGACCAGCTTCCTTATTGCCGCCTGATCGACAGGATCGATGGCGAAATCCGCCAACGTGCCGCCGCTGAATTCCTCCGCGACGTCGTAGGCACGGTCTTGCCAACGACCGGTGGCGAAGAGCTCGGAAACGTGATCTCGGGGGAGCTTCGAGAGCAGATCGTAGATCGCTTGATCCGGCTCCGAGCCGGGTGCGTAAAGTGTGAGTATTCCACGCCGTCCGTCGGAGTCGCGCGTGGCGACGAAGCGCTCGCGGACGACGCTCGATGAGACGATCCGGTCCTGTAGACGCCAACCGTCTACTATTGTTTCGGCCTCCGGCTCGGGCTCGGGCCCAGGCTCGGTGTCGATCGGTGAGGGTGTCTCGCCCGGTTCGATGATCGGCTCGCCACACACGCTGCAGATGAGATCCCCGGGAGATCCCTGATGACCGTTCCGGCATGTCGGCTGGCTCGGAGCAACCTCTGGAGGATTCGGCCTCGGTCCGGGTGCTCCAGGCGACGTTATATCGACCGCCGACAGGTCCCAGCCACAGTTTTGGCCATTCAACGTGCCTTCACAGAAGATTTCAGTGACAGGCCGTTCGGTATTGCAGTTCGGGCAAAGTCTGATCATCAGCAAAATTCTAGTGAGATGGGAATCGCTTATCTTCCGAAATTCCAAGTGTCGACCCGCCGTCTTCGAGGATATTTCGCAGGCGCCGGAAATCGCCGCGAGCGGGAATGCCCGCAAGCCAGACATCTCCGTTTTCGTCGAACATCACGTCGAAGCTGCGATCGCTTTCGTCGATAGTGCGGTCGAAGCTCTCGAACCGAGCCCGACCCAAAGGGGTCATCATGTGCAGTTGCTGATTGTCGCTGCCGCGAAGCGCCAGAGTTTGCCTCTCATCGATATCGAATGGCTCGGTGACGATCGCGTCGATCAGAGGCGGCCGGGAAGAGATCGCTTCGGAGATTGTGATCCAAGGATAGCCGGTAAAGACGAGGATGTCCGCCGCCGTTAGAGCTCGGAGCCGCGCCAGAAGCTCGAACAAAGCCTCGCGCTGGTCGAAAGGTTCCCCGCCTGAGACCGTGATTCCGTCTGCCGTCGAAAGCCAAGGTGAAATAGCGTCGACGACCTCAGCTATAGTCGTCGTCCCTCGCCCGTGTGTCCACGTATCCATGGAGATGCATCCCGGGCAGCGGATCGAACAGCCTTGAAACCATATCCCGATCCTTCGGCCGGGTCCCAAAGTCGTGACGGGGAAATGGATGCGGGACAGATTGACTGTCGTGGTCATGGAGAGTGCTCGCTCACGAGGTCGATCGTCGTCGATGCACCGGGGCGGACCCCTTCGATCCTGTATCTGCGTCCAGCTTCTGCTCCGCTGTCGAAAAGGCCCCGCGATAGCGGGTTGATGAGGTGAGATTCGACCTGATTGCGGATGCCTCGGCCGCCGTTCGAAAGGTCCGCCAAGCACAATCCTCGAAGTCCTTCGCGGGCGCCTTCTGTCAGTGTCACGTCATAGCCTAGCGATTTGACGTCGCTGAGCAGGTTGTTGACCATATGATCGAAGATCTCGTTGGCGACGTCGGGCCGGATGAAGTCGAAGACGATGACGTTCTCTCCGATGCGGTTCAGTATCTCAGGCCGATTGAGGACCTGCTTGAAGTGCTTTTCGATCTCGCTTCGGACTTTTCTCCTTACCCCTTCGAACGTCTCTTCGGGCGTCACGTTGGCGATCCTTTCGCCCGACGGCCCCGGCACGTAGATGCCCAAGTTCGACGTGAAGACAATGAAGGCTTCCGAGAAATAGACGCGATCGCCTCTTCCGGAGGTGAGAACGCCGTCGTCGAGAACCTGCAGGAATTTGTCCAGAATTCTCGGGTGAGCCTTCTCGATTTCGTCGAATAGGACGACGCTGAACGGCTTCTCGCGGATCGCGTTTGTGAGCTCGCCGCCGACGTCGTAACCGATGTAGCCGGGAGGAGCGCCGATGAGCCGCTGATCCGAATGCTCGGCGCTGAACTCCGACATGTCGAATCGGATATAGGCGCTCTCGTCACCGAACAGCAGACTTGTGATTGTCTTCGCGAGTTCCGTCTTGCCGACCCCAGTCGGCCCCGCGAGAAAGACGACACCTCTTGGTCGACCGCCTCTAGGGGATTGACCGATCCCGGTAACCGCGCGCTTGACGATGTCCAGCATATGGGTGACGGCATGCGACTGTCCCTTGACGCGCCCTCTCACAAATTCTTCACCCGAGCTGATCTTGTCGCGACTGATCTTACGCCAAGGATCCTCGGTCACACCGACCTTGAACCGTCGAACCGCATCTGCAATCCGATCAAACTGGACTCCTTCGCTGCGGGCGAGCTGCGCGACCGCGCTTAGATCTAACAGCAGAAGGCCTTCCGTCTCGTCCACGAATGCTTGGGTGCACTTGTCCAGTTCGCACTGCTCCGCCTTCTGCGCGCCTGGTAAGCCGCGCACCAGGGAGCGGATCATGCTTCTTCTCGCCACGTGATCCGGGCGTCCGATGGGTATGTGTCGTATCCTCGGGTTTCCGACCAGGAACCAGTCGGGCAGATCCCCCTCCTTGTCGACGATCCAGACGATCGTGTTGAAGTAGGGGAGGCGTCTTTCGCCGGCCGGCCGCGCGCGTGCCGAATGCGAGAGGATTAGAGCCCGAGAGAAAAGCTGGTGTTCGGCCGGCGACAGCGCCTCGTTTCGCGCGACCAGCCTCGACGCGAAATCGACGATGAGCGCCACCGGCAACCCTTCCGCGCCGACATGCCTTTCGAGGGTGGCCGATAAGAGGTCAATGCCGCCGGCGGCCGCTCCGTTGGTCGGCGTCAGACCCAACTGCGTCAGGAAGCTTCCGTCGGCCGGTTCGATCCCTCTAAATCCGTTCAGAAGGTCGAAGCTTGCGATACGCGCATAGCCAGCTTCCTTCAAGCGGTCCGGCAGGACCCTGGATAGTGGCGTTGCCGTCACCTCGCCTGGAGCAATCTCGTGCATCTGAAGGTCCCGGGTATTGCCCGAGAGGACGAATTGG
>JAHCKB010000376.1 GCA_026125985.1 Bradyrhizobium sp. | reverse complement strand
GACCTTCAAGATCGCCACCGACAAGATCCGCGAAGTGATCGGCACCGGCGGCAAGGTCATCCGCGAAATCGTGGAGAAGACCGGCGCCAAGATCAACATCGAGGACGACGGCACCGTAAAGGTCGCCTCCGCCGACGGAGAAGCGATGAAGGCCGCGATCAAGTGGATCAAGTCGATCGCTTCCGATCCGGAGGTCGGCCAGATCTACGAAGGCACCGTCGTCAAGGTGATGGAGTTCGGCGCCTTCGTGAATTTCTTCGGCGCCCGCGACGGCCTGGTCCATATCAGCCAGCTCGCCGCCAGCCGCGTGCAGAAGACCTCCGACGTCGTCAAGGAAGGCGACAAGGTCAAGGTCAAGTTGCTCGGCTTCGACGACCGAGGCAAGACCCGTCTGTCGATGAAGGCGGTCGATCAGGCGACCGGCGAGGATCTCGAGAAGACCAAGCCGGCCGAGACTCCCGCGCCGCGTGAGGCCGCCGGCGAGTAGATGCTCGCGACAAATTGAATACGACAAGGGGCGGCTCTCGGGCCGCCCCTTTGTTGTTTTCACATCGAAAAACGTCCTGACAGCTCATGCGGCAGCGTCCGGCGGCGAAACCTCGATCCGGTCAGCAACGTAGATTCCCCGGCAGAGGTATCGCAGGTTTTGCGACGCCTGCGCGACAACGATACACAAGCCTCACCCCCACCGACGTCAATGGAGACACCGCATGCCCTCTCTCATGTCCAGGCGCCATCTCGTTCTGGCCGCCACCGGCATCGCCGCCGCCGCCGCAGCTCCTCGCATCGTGTTCGCTCAGGGCACGATGGCGCCCGCCGGTCCGTTCAAGCTCGATCCGCTCGGCTATCCCACCAATGCGCTTGAGCCGCATATCGACGCCCGGACGATGGAGATCCATCACGACCGGCATCACCAAGCCTATGTCAACAATCTGAACAATTTCGCCAAGGACAATCCGCAGATTGCCGCAAAACCGATTCCGGAAGTGCTCGCCAGTCTTAATGACGTGCCGGAAGCGATCCGGACCGGCGTGCGCAACAATATGGGAGGCCACGCCAACCACACCATGTTCTGGCAAATCATGGGCCCCAATGGCGGCAAGGCGGAAGGCGACGTGCTTGCCGCGATCGACCGCGATCTCGGCGGGCTCGAAAAGATGCAGGCCGCCTTCAACGCAGCGGGCGGGCGCGTATTCGGCTCCGGCTGGGTCTTCGTGACCGTGAGCAAGGAGGGCAAGCTCGCGATAGAGACGCGTCCCAACCAGGACAACCCGATCATGGACGGCAAGCGCGCCCTGATCGGCAACGACGTGTGGGAGCACGCCTATTACCTCAACTACCAGAACCGCCGCGCCGACTACCTCAAGGCATGGTGGAATGCGGTGAACTGGAAGGCGGTCGGCGAACGCTACGCTGCCGCCAAAGCCGGCACGCTCGGCGTCTGAGCAAGAAAAAGGCCGGGTGCAGGTTATTCCTGCACCCGGCCCTCTGGCGAATTCCTGCCAGCGTCTTTAGCGCTTGGCGATGTCGTAGCGATCGAGGTTCATCACCTTGCTCCACGCCGCCACGAAGTCCTTTACGAACTTCTCCTTCGAGTCCTTGCAGGCATAGACCTCCGCGAACGCGCGGAGCTGCGAATGCGAACCGAAGATCAGGTCGACCCGGGAAGCGGTCCACTTGACAGCGTCAGTCTTGCGGTCACGGCCCTCGTAGGAGTTTTCCCCGGTCGGATTCCAGACCGTGCCCATGTCGAGCAGGTTGACGAAGTAGTCGTTGTTCAGCACGCCGGTCCGCTTGCTGAAAACGCCCTGCTTCGAACCGCCGGCATTGGCGCCGAGCACACGCAGACCGCCGATCAGAACCGTCATCTCCGGTCCGGTCAGGCACAGCAACTGCGCACGATCGACCATCGCCTCTTCCGGTTTCATGAACTGGTGCCGCTTGCCGTTGACATAGTTGCGGAAGGCGTCAGAGCGCGGCTCGAGCGGAGCAAAGGACTCGACGTCGGTCTGCTCCTGCGAGGCGTCCATGCGGCCCGGCGTGAATGGCACCTTCACATTGACGTTGGCAGCCTTGGCCGCCTTTTCGACCGCAGCTGCACCGCCGAGCACGATCAGATCGGCCAGCGAAACCTTCTTGCCGCCCTTTGCCGACTTGTTGAAGGCAGCCTGAATCGCTTCCAGCTTGCCCAGCACCTTCGCAAGGTCCGCCGGATTGTTCACTTCCCAATCCTTCTGGGGAGCGAGGCGGATGCGAGCGCCATTGGCGCCGCCGCGCTTGTCGGAGCCACGGAAGGTCGAAGCCGAAGCCCAAGCCGTCGACACGAGTTGCGACACCGACAGGCCGCTGGCGAGGATCTTCGTTTTGAGAGCCGTGATGTCCTTGGCATCGATCAGCTTGTGATTGACCCTCGGAATCGGGTCCTGCCAGATCAGCGTCTCCTTCGGCACCTGCGGGCCGAGATAACGCTGGATCGGCCCCATGTCGCGGTGGGTGAGCTTGAACCAGGCGCGTGCGAAGGCGTCCGCGAACTGATCCGGATTCTCGTAGAAGCGCCGCGAGATCTTTTCGTAGGCCGGATCGAAGCGCAGCGACAAATCCGTCGTCAGCATGGTCGGCACATGCTTCTTTGCGGGATCGAAGGCATCCGGAATGGTGGCTTCGGCGTTCTTGGCCTGCCACTGCTTCGCGCTGGCCGGGCTCTTGGTCAGCTCCCACTCGTTCTCGAACAGGTTCTCGAAGAAGTGGTTGCTCCACTTGGTCGGCGTCTGCGACCAGGTGACCTCAGGACCGCCTGTGATGGCGTCCGCGCCGATGCCAGTGGCATGCTTGCTCTTCCAGCCCAAGCCCTGCTCTTCGAGCGCGCCGGCTTCCGGCTCCGGTCCGACCAGCGAAGGATCGCCGGCGCCATGGGCCTTGCCGAAGGTATGACCGCCGGCAATCAGGGCGACGGTCTCCTCGTCGTTCATCGCCATGCGGAAGAAGGTCTCGCGGATGTCCTTTGCCGCGGCAACCGGATCGGGATTGCCATTCGGCCCTTCCGGGTTGACGTAGATCAGGCCCATCTGCACCGCACCCAATGGTTCAGAGAGCTGGCGTTCGCCGCTGTAGCGCTCGTCGCCCAGCCACGATCCTTCGGGACCCCAGAACAGCTCTTCCGGCTCCCAGACGTCGGCGCGTCCACCGGCAAAGCCGAACGTCTTGAAGCCCATCGATTCCAGCGCCACGTTGCCGACCAGCACCATCAGGTCAGCCCAGGAAATCTTGCGGCCGTATTTCTGCTTGATCGGCCACAGCAGGCGGCGAGCCTTGTCGAGGTTCGCGTTATCAGGCCATGAATTCAGCGGCGCAAAACGCTGCTGTCCGGCGCCGGCGCCGCCGCGGCCATCGGTGATGCGATAGGTACCTGCTGCATGCCACGCCAGGCGAACGAACAATCCGCCATAATGGCCGAAATCGGCCGGCCACCAGGGCTGCGAATCCGTCATCAAGGCGCGCAGGTCTCTCGTCAGCGCCTTGAGATCGAGAGACTTGAATTCCTTGGCGTAGTCATACGCCGCATCCATCGGATCGGACAAAGTGGAATTGCGGTGGAGAACCGAAATGTCCAGCGCATCCGGCCACCATTCCCGGTTCGAGTATCCGCGCGTGCCCGTGAACGGGCATTTTGTTCTGTCGTCCATGATTGCCTCCTGCTGGCCGTTTCCTGACCGAATTAGAGCAAGTCTAGACCCTGCGATCCATCAGATGAAGTTGATTTTCATGATAGACGCCATAAGATATTCTGATGATAAATCTGACCCTGCGCCAGCTCCGGTATTTCGATGCGCTGGCCCGACATGGCCATTTCGGTCGCGCTGCCGAAGCATGCTCGATTTCGCAGCCGGCGTTGTCGATGCAGATCAAGGAAATGGAAGAAACCCTCGGCGGGGTGCTGCTGGAGCGAAGCGCGAGGCAGGTCACGCTGACCCGCCTCGGGGAGGAACTGGTCGAGCGTGCGCGTGACATCCTGCGTTCCGTCGATGAACTCGGTGATTTTGCGCGTGCCTCGCGCGACCGCTTCGCCGGGCGGTTGCGCATCGGCATGATCCCGACGGTGGCGCCCTACCTGCTGCCCCGCATCATCGGG
>JAHCKB010000375.1 GCA_026125985.1 Bradyrhizobium sp. | reverse complement strand
GCGGGACCGCGTGAACGCCGAGGTGCGTACCGGCCTCGAGGCCGGCGAGCGTGTGGTCACCGGTACGGCCGCCGCGGGCGCTGCCACCACGACCAACGCCGGAGCTGGCGGTGGCGGTGGCGCAGCCATTGCGTTCCCGGGTGGCGGAGCTCTGTCCGTCGGCGGCGGGGGACCGCCGGCGGGCTTCACGGGCGCGCCGTTCTGATGAACGTCCTCGCACGCGATACGGTCGCCGTCGCCGCAGCCGCGGTATCGCTCCGCGGCATCGGCAAGACCTACGTCAACGGCGAACTCGCCGTGGAGGTGCTGAAGGACATCTCTCTCGACATCGCGCCGGGCGAGTTCGTCGCCATCATCGGCCAGTCGGGCTCGGGGAAGTCGACGCTGATGAACATCCTCGGCTGCCTCGACCAGCCGACGGCAGGCACCTACCGGCTCAACGGCATCGACGTCGCCGAGATGTCGCGCGACGAGCTCGCACATCTGCGCCGCGACACCTTCGGATTCGTCTTCCAGAGCTACAACCTCATCGCCACGCTCGACGCGACCGAGAATGTCGAACTGCCGGCCACCTATTCCGGCCTGCCGAAGGACGAGCGGCGCGATCGCGCGGAGGAGCTCCTCACGCGCCTCGGGCTCGGCGACCGCATGGAGCACAAGCCGAACCAGCTCTCCGGCGGCCAGCAGCAACGCGTCGCACTGGCGCGCTCGCTTGCGGTCCAGCCGGAGGTTCTGCTGCTCGATGAGCCTTTCTCCGCGCTCGACGCCGTGACACGTCGCGCGCTGCAGCGCGACGTGCGTCGGATTGCGGTCGAATACGGCATCACGCTCGTGATTGTAACGCACGATATCCCCGAAGCGGTCGCGATGGCGGATCGAGCGCTGGTGATGGCATCAGATCCGGGCCGGATCGTCGAGAGCGTGCCGATCGAGGTGAACCGTAACGATCGGGATCGGCGCGCCGCCGATACGCAAGTAGCGCAGGGACGGCTCCAGACGGCATTCGAAAATTCAGTCGGCCGCACAACCGCCGCCCCGCCGGCTCGACCCGCTCAGGACTCTCTCAAAATCGTCGGCGGACACGTCTGACCGTCATCTTCAAGGAGAATTACAATGTGCTCACTTTGCGGATCCGATGTCGTCCATGGTGGCGATGAAGAGACGACGTCGCTGTTCAACCGCCGCCAGACCCTCGACATGCTTGCCGCCGGCGGATTGGCCGCGCTCGGGTCGTGGCTGGGCGGTTTCAATTCCGCCGCCCATGCGGCCGACGATGATGTGGTCCGCATCGGCTACCTGCCGATCACCGACGCAACCGCTCTCCTGGTCGCGCATGCAAAGGGCTTCTTCAAGGACGAGGGGCTCACTGCGGAACGGCCGACGCTCATTCGCGGCTGGTCGCCGCTGGTCGAGGCATTCGCGGCCGGCAAGTTCAATCTCGTGCACCTGCTCAAGCCGATCCCGGTATGGATGCGTTATAACAACAATTTCCCGGTCAAGATCATGGCCTGGGCACATACCAACGGCTCCGGCGTCGTGGTCGGCAAGGATACCGGCGTCAAGTCGTTTTCCGATCTCGGCGGCAAACAGATCGCGGTGCCTTTCTGGTATTCGATGCACAACATCGTGCTGCAATACGCGCTGCGCAAATCCGGGATCACGCCCGTGATCCGCGCGCAGGGCGAACCGCTTGCGGCCAATGAATGCAACCTTCAGGTCATGGCGCCGCCGGACATGCCGGCCGGTCTCGCCGCCAAGAAGATCGACGGCTACATCGTCGCCGAACCGTTCAACGCGATGGGCGAGATCAAGGCGGGCGGTCGGATGCTCCGCTTCACCGGCGACATCTGGAAGAACCATCCTTGCTGCGTGCTCTGCATGCATGAGGAGGTCATCACCAAGAAGGCGGAATGGACCCAGAAGGTGATGAATGCGCTGGTAAGGGCGGAAATCTACGCCTCCGCCAACAAGGCCGAAGTCGCCAAGCTGTTGTCCAAGGACGGTGAGGGTTATCTGCCGCTGCCTGCGCCCGTGATCGAGCGGGCGATGACCTATTACGACAGCGGCGCTTATGGCGAGGCGGGCGCCATCCATCATCCGGACTGGAAGATCGGCCGCATCGATTTCCAGCCATGGCCGTACCCCTCCGCGACCAAGTTGATCGTGGGGGCAATGAACGAGACGGTCGTCGGTGGGGATGCCACCTTCCTGAAGAAGCTCGATCCGGAATTCGTGGCCAAGGACCTCGTCAATTACGAATTCGTCCGCAACGCCATGCTCAAGCATCCGGAGTGGAAGAAGGACCCCAGCGTCAATCCGAGCGATCCGTTCAACCGGACCGAGGTGCTTGCGCTGTGACCATGGATCTTACGGTCGATCTGGACGAGGTTGCGGCGCTGCGGCATCCGAAGGATGCGCCGTTGCGTCGGCTCGCCGGGGGGGCGCGCAGCTTCGGCTTTGCTGCGATCGGCACCGCCGTTCTGCTCGTGGCTTGGTGGATCGGCGGCTGGATCGTTGCCCGCAATCCGGCGACGGCCAACTTTGCGGACTTCGCGCCGGTGCCGACGTTCGAACGCCTGTGGACCATGCTGGCGAGCGGGGAAGCCTCGCGAATGGCGTGGCCGAGCCTGTGGCGAATCGGCGGCGGTCTCGCCTGGGCGATCGCACTCGGTGTGCCGTTCGGCATACTGGTCGGGCGCTTCCGCGCCGTGCGCGAAGCGAGTTCGGTGCCCTTTCAGTTCCTGCGCATGATTTCTCCGTTGGCGTGGATGCCGATCGCCGTGATGGCATTCCCGACCTGGGACCGCGCCATCATCTTCCTGATCGGTGTGGCCGCGATCTGGCCGGTGCTGTTTTCGACCGCGCACGGCTTTCGCCGCATCGACCCGGCCTGGTTCAAGGTCGCTCGCAATCTCGGTGCGCGTCCCTGGCATATGCTGCTGACGATCATCATGCCCGCGATCGCACAGGACGTGCTCTCCGGAATTCGCCTTGCCGTCGGCGTCGCCTGGATCGTGCTGGTGCCGGCCGAGTTCCTCGGCGTCACGTCCGGCCTCGGTTACGCCATCAACGATGCCCGCGACACCCTCGAATATGATCGCCTCGCGGCGACGGTTGTGATCATTGGCTTCATCGGTTTTGCGCTCGATATGATCTGCGGGCAGGCCATCCGGTGGGCAAGCTGGATTCGGGAGGACTAGACGTTCCGATGCCGAAGGCTATTGCAGGCTCGCCTGCGCGCGGCCGGCCGCGAGCCCAAGCGCCTTCATCCGCGACGCCAGCGTGGTCGGCTTGATGTCGAGCATGGCGGCTGCCCCGCTCGCGCCGAATACCTTGCCGTTGCATGCCGCAAGCGCCGCAATGATGTTGCTTCGCTCGAGATCGCGCAGCTCGGCCGATGTCATCACCGTCGGTCGTTCATCGCTGCTCTGCCGTCCATCTCCCGGGGCAAGATTCGGTCCGGGCGCATCGGGCAGGTCGATCCGCAGCCTGCCGTTCTGCGCCAGGATGACGGCGCGTTCGATGACGTTCTGCAGTTCGCGGACGTTGCCGGGCCAGCCGTAGCGCGACAGCCTGCGGACATCGCCCTCCGACAGCCGGAGGCCGGACTTCGGCTCGGCGCGCTCCCTCATCAGGAAGTGCTGCGCCAGCAGCGGAATGTCCTCGCGGCGCTCGCGCAGCGGCACCGATTCGATCGGAAACACGTTGAGGCGGAAATAGAGATCCTCGCGAAACCGGCCTCGCTGCACCTCCTGCTTGAGATCGCGATTGGTAGCCGCGATCAGGCGCACGTCGACGGTGCGGGTGCGCTCTTCGCCGACGCGCTCGAAGTTGCCTTCCTGCAGCACGCGCAGCAGCTTGCCCTGCAGCTCCAGCGGAATCTCCCCGACCTCGTCGAGAAACAGCGTGCCACCGTCGGCAAGCTCGAACCTGCCGATGCGATCGCGCAACGCGCCGGTGAAGGCGCCTTTGACATGGCCGAAGAATTCGCTCTCGAACAGCTCGCGCGGGATGGCTGCGCAGTTGACGCGGATCAGCGGCCGGTCGCGGCGCTGGCTGTCTTCGTGAATGGCGCGGGCGATTAGTTCCTTGCCGGTGCCGGACTCACCGGTGATGAGGACGGCAGCCGCCGTCGGTGCGACCAGCTTGACCTGCCGCAGCGTCTTCTGGATCGCCTCGCT
>JAHCKB010000374.1 GCA_026125985.1 Bradyrhizobium sp. | reverse complement strand
AATACGCTTCTTTGAAACGATCGCGCGAATTAGTGACCTCGTGATCGTCGACGAGGCAGATGGAGCGCAAGCTGCGTTGGATGGCCACGCCCTGGCCGAACTGGACCTTACAGGAAGCGTGGATTCCTACGAGGCAACTCTGCTGAAGGACCTGATGGTGCCAGTGGCATCGGGTCAAAACCAATCGGCCAATTCTCTTGTGCAGAACTACACTTATGCGTCTCAGGAATTTTCCAAGCTGAACCGCGCGTTGGTCACTCACTTGCTGGATGACCGGAGGGGGACCGCGCATCTCAATAGGTTCCAAGACACCTTTGTTACGGGCAACACCGTGCTCGCAGCATTGTATCTTGCCGACGGAAATCGCTCGACCGAGATTTACAATGTCATTCGAGGCCTTTGGGACGGCTCCGTCCGGCGCGTTATGGCCGAGCGAAGCGGGCAAGTGTCAATTCGTGACGACGATGAGCGGCCCGAAATTGTCGAACTTGACGGCATAGACATCAACACAGTTGCCGTTGCCGCCGGCCTGTCTCAAGCCGAGGTGGAAGAAGCGATCCGAGAAACTCTCTCCGCGATGACGCGATGGTTCGGTGCGACCAATGTCCTGATTCGGGAAGAGGCTGGCCAACGCGTCAGGGAAGGATTCTTCAAAATCTTTCCACCGGACGTAACTGTGCCCGACGAAGCGGCCCGCGAATACTTTTCGTTCCTTCTGGAAGTCACGGCCCTCGTCTTTCAGTTCCTGACGCTCATCCCGATGCAGCAGGCCATGATTGCCGAGGGCGTCCACTCCCGTCGAATTTTCGGCTCCGGGGTCTCCGTGGACATGGCCCGCTTCATGCCGGAAGCTTTGGTTGGGCGCTTATCCGGTATCAAGATTTATTTCCAGGACGGTCGCAAAGGCCGGACGCTGAAGTTGAAATACGTCTCCTTTGCTTCAGTTCCACGACTGCTACTCTATCACCTCACGAAGCTGCTCGAACCCGAAGGTATCGCAGGGCCCGCCGTTCTTCTCGCTTCAGCAACTAGCTTTCTCGAAGAGAGTCCAAGCTACCATATACCAGTAGGGCCGCACTTCGTCCTCAAACGGGAAAACGAGGCGGACGCGTGGCGCCGGAGCGAGTACCTCTTCGCGCCGGTCCCCGATCCAGCCGATCCGCGACGCAATATCCGGCTCAGCGGCGCCTTTGAAGATCGTGAACGCGGAATGCGCGCAATAGTTGATCACTACCTGGGCGGTGACGATCCGCTGATCTCTCGTATGCGTCACGATTTTGATGCTGGCCGCCGGACCGCGCTTGTCGTGAACTCATATGAACAGGTCCGGCTGATCAAGGATCACGCAAGACGAAACCACGGATCGGTTGGAAGACGAATTGTCGGCGTCGTCGACCAGATCGAAGATATTCCTTTCTCAGAAGCGGGAGAGTGGGTGACCGCGTCGCAGGTCGAGCGGCTTGGCGCCCGCGACGACTGGGATGCGGTCGTATTTCCTATGCGCGCCATCGGTCGAGGCGTGAATATCGTCTATCCCGATGGACCGCGGAAGCGTGATGCGGCGATTGGAACCGTCGTATTCTTCATGCGACCGCATCCCTCAGTCGACAGTCTCGACTTCACGGCTGGCTTGGCCGGGCGACACGCGCTCGATTTTGATCGCCGATCTCTGCCGGCCTCTGCACAACTGACGGAGCTGGTCGCCTCATGGCGAGAAAACAGAAGCCAGTCGCTGGACTTAATGCGACGCTTGCTTCGATATCCTATTCAAGCGGGTCGCCTGGGTGATCTGATCGTCCCCTTCACTGCCGACATCATGGTCGACGTGCTACAGACGATCGGGCGCGCCATGCGTAACGGTTGCAAGACCCGAGCGATCTTCGTCGACGAAGCATGGGCCCCATCGTCCGTACGCGGCAGGCCAGACACCCCGAATACGAGCATGCTTGTCTGCATGCGGGACATCTTGCGCGGTCGTCTCGAAGACCCTGACCGAATTGCTCGCGAGACCTATTCTCTTCTTTACCGGCCATTCCTTGATCCGCTGACGCGGTGCAAGGGCATTATATTCCCCGATGAGCTTGCAATATGAGCGACGCTAATATTGAAGCACCATTTTGGATTCGACGGAGAGTCCGACAAACCCGGTCGTTAAGCGCCCTTCGATGGAACGGCTATGCCGATCAACACGGCGCGACTGTCTCGCTTCAGTGGACGCAGGCCGCAATCTCACTTCTCTCCGCGATCAAGCGAAGAGCCTCGCAGTCAGAGGATCGAACCGGAAGGTCGCTGCCCTACGCGACCCTTCGCTCCCTGCTCGAAGCGCGCGTATCTGGCGCGGTTGTCGTCAGTCCCGATCTCGGAGAACCGTGGAGCGGTAAGGAGCCACGATCGTTCCTTATTACGAGCGCGCAGGATCCATCCGACGTACTTTTGCAGGCCGGCCGTGCCGTCGGCCAATGGAGTACCGATGTACTGTACCGCTGGGCGGAGCGTATCGACATTCCGCTTGGTGAGGTGGACCGGATTCGAGAGCTTGCAGCCGATAAGCGCGTGCTGGAAATTCGCGACAGCTCGAGCACGTCTATAGATCCCAAGAATCTCGATGCGTTGAGCTCATTTCCCCTGGTAAAAAATGCGGCACGCGCTCTTCTCGTTGAAACACTCACGGGCCGTGAACTGTTCGACGGCCTGGGTCCGGTCTATCGTGTTGTATCATCGGCACTAGGCTCCAATAGCGTCGAATTCGAGACTTGGCCTGTCGCCCGTGAGGGCGGATGCTTCTCGATGGTGTGCACAGCCCTCATCGATACGGCACCCTACAGCCGGAAGCCAGTCGTGCGCATCCGTGCCTCGAAGCGAGTCTGGTCAAACAAGTTTCCAACACCAAACCAGCTTTTCGGAAGTAGCCGAATCACGCTTCGATTGATGTCTCGCGAAGCACTTGTTTCAGTCGGCTATGAGATGCGCCTGAGTAAGGGTCTTCCGGCCACCGAAGACATTGAGGAGCCCGCTTTCCTTGCGGCTATGCTCAAGTCCAGCACCGATTTCGGGGCCGATCTTGCCCAAGCGGTGTCACAGGCGGACCCCGGTCGACGTGAGTTTCTGTCCGTCCCTTATCGAACTGCATATGGGCGCACTAAGATTCCGCGCGGTGTGACCGCTGGCGACCAACTCGACTTGTTCGAGAAAGTTGCCCAGATCACCGCGGATTGCGGTTTTGAGCCCCTACCTTTCACCGAAGTGAAGAAGCTCAAAAGGCCGGAGGAATATCACTCGGCACTCACAACGGAGATGCTTCTCAATCACGTTGCGTCAGAAGTACGCCTCAACGCGCTCGATGACGAACAGATCGAGCGTCTCTTTGGCCAACTGACCGGAGATCCCGGAGGCAAGGATCTCTCAGCTGAGAAGGTCGTCGAAGCGGGGGAACTGCTGGCGAAAGTCCGAGCCGCGAATGCCGCTCGGCTTTCGCGAACGTTCGGCGAGGAGCAGCCTACCATCGTGTTCGTCTCGCGGACGGAGGAGGAGGGACGCCTCTTCAAATCGGCGGTGACCACCTTGTTTCCCCAAATTGTCGTTGCCGAGTATCGCCTCCCATCGGGTACGCACGGCCTTTTCTCAGGCGGGCCAAAGCGATACGCGGACAAGTTCGAACAACGTGTTGAGGCTTGGCGGGAATTGAGCTTGGCAATTGCCGCCGCGCATTCGCGCGCCAGGGTGATCGTGCAGGCCGCGAAGGAATATGCAGACCCGTCCGGTTGGGCGCGCGACGAAGACGTGGTCAACAAGGAAGCGGGTCGCTACGCGCTCGCACGTTTTGCCGGCGCCAATGTCCAATACCTCGTACCCCGCGCTCCGGGAGATGCCTACGGCTATCTTCTGCGCCTCCAGGCGGCGACTTACGACTTGCTGTTCGCTCACTCAGGAATTGCACCAATTCCCTCAGATGCTCTCAAGGAGGCATTTCCAGATCCCGCCCGTCGCCCCGACTTTTTGCTTGGCGTGTCCATCGTCCGGACCGCTCGACGACGGCGCGGAGGGAATGGCGGCGCGCTGATCTTCGCGGCCAAGGTCAACCTGAGCGACGGAAAGACGGTGGCGAGATTGGCCTCGAGCCAGGGCACTACGTCGTGGCTTCCGTTCGGGGACGCGCTCGTCGAGGTTGCCAAACTGGGAGCCGCGGACCTCGGAATTGATCGGA
>JAHCKB010000373.1 GCA_026125985.1 Bradyrhizobium sp. | reverse complement strand
GTTCATCTTTGGTCATGCTAATCACGTAGTCGTGCAATGCATTCATCGGCGAGCCATCTTCTGTTGTGATCGGAGGGTACATGGCCTCTCTGGTTGGCTGTCCAATTGGTCCTACCACAGACACAAGTAGGAGCGATTCCAGGCCAGCCTTGCCTTTGGGTTGGTAAACGGTTGGCAGCAGGCGAGCCATCAACTTATCATCATTCATTTTTGCTATTTCTTCGTCTCTGACCTCGATTGAGATTTCCCGAAATTTCTTCCCATCGATTTTTGCGACTTTGTCAGGATCGTATTTTTTTCCGGGCTCAACACCCAGCGGGGCGTACAAAGCCAGGACCTTTCGGTCCAGTTCGAAATCAGGATCAAAAGTCGTGTGATTAAAGACAAACTGCATCACTTCCAGCAGGTTATTTCCGAAAGTGTCGGCATCTGTCTTGCCGGAAGGCGGAAAATCTGCCGCGTCGATCTTAGGGGTGGGCTTGCCCAGGAACTCAGACAAAGACATGCCTTTGATTGCATTGATCTGATTGACGATGCGTTTGTAGCGCTCGGGTTCGTTGGCGTGGGGCATCACCCTCATAACCAGCGAGACAAAATCGCCTGTCATTTCAAATTTCTTGTCGATACCTTTAATGTCTTCTCCCTTGTACAGCTCAGTTCTAGCGGTATAAAAAAGAATGGTCTGTGGTTTGTCGAATGGTCCATCAACAGTGGACGCGGGAATGTTCACGTAATGGTCGTAACCGGTTGCCATCATCGAAACAAATCTTGAATCGATAGCCGGAACCTTAAGAACTATGGCATCTTCCCTTAGATCAAGCATCGCCAATTGGTAAAGTACATCATTGTTAGGGCGAGCGATAAACTGAACGGTATGATCCAGCAATTCAGTTTTTCGCATACCTTTATTGTACCCTTTGGTTGTTACACCCTCTTCAGCGAAGGCCATTTTCTGGTTTACATTGTACATAGCGACATACTGATAGGAGCGCTGAACGATCTCCTTAATTTTCTGATCAGATAAATCGACGTACTTCGCGCCGTCGTTGGGCTCGGCAGCCCGGAGGGTGTGTAACGACGCCAGTAGACCAACGGCAAGAATCGCTATGAATTGTGTCAACGTTTTCATCTTGTTTGGTTCCTTTCGGTTTGTCCCTGATAGATGGGGAAATCCGAACTCTGGTCGCCGATGCCGATCTTTGCTTTCGCTTAGCGACTGGCTATGGACTTAAGAACTGCCACATGCTTCTTGGCAGTCTGCTCAGTCGGCGGCTTTGAAAATAAAAAATCCCACGTTGCGGCGAGACAAAGATTGATCTCGCTCAATACGGTGGCTTTCAACTGCGGACTGTGATGAGAATAGAATACTGTCAGTAAGCAGTTGGATTCCTGCAAAGTTTGTTTGCTTTGGCGCTCTCATCCAGCACAAGTCTATTGCTTCCGGCGCGACAATTTCACGCGCATCGGGCAAGCTGCTGGTCGGCAGCGCGGAGCAAGAGAGCATATTCTCGGCGCGCTTGCGCTGCTGCACAGCGAAGGCCACAAGCGGCCATTTTGTTTTTTTGTTTACGCCGGTCGCTCCGGGTCAATCTCGACGATTCTGCCCAACCTCTGTTAGTTCAGTCTACTCCTCATGGCCGACATAAAAGCGACAGGCGAATTTGTTCGCGAAGGGCCCAAAGGCGATTAACGGAAAGAGGCCGCCAACTGAGGCGGTCTTACTTCGGTGGTTCCAGGCCCCGAGAATTGATCCAGCCGTCGAGGTGCGCCGCAATATCGGCTGATCCGCTTTACGATACAGTTCGTCTCTCAGTCGACCAGGCGGGAGCATCATTGCGGCTCGCGATTCTGCTTCGCGAATAGCAAGAGGCGCGCCCTAAGTGTTGTGGTTTGTTTGAATCGACGCCGACGCTTGAACGCGCCGATACTCCCTGTTGCATCTGGGCGCGAGCGTGATTGGTCTCTCGGTCGCCGATAAAGCCGCGCGCACTAATCGAAACGTCTTTCGCGCTGCGTTTGACGGCAGGGCACCATCTCGACCTGAACCGGCAGCATGGCCGTACTCAACTCGTCGAGCCGGTCGAGCAGCCAGTCGATCATATTTTCCGGATTCAACAGCAGTGCCCCCGCGCCCCGCAGGCGCGCCATCGTGTGATTCACGATCGATCCCCTCGATTTCGATGATGAATGACTCTCTCACACATCGCGCAAAACGCGAAGCGGAGAGTTAACAGATGGTAAATGGCGGCAAGCAAAGTCGGACCGTCCGTCAAAGAAACGACGCGATCTCCTCCAGCGGCTTTTTCCAGGTGGCGTGCAGGGGGATGGTCGCGCCTTCGGCCGGGTAGCCGACCACGAGCAGGATGTAGGGCTTGTCGACTTCCGGCCGGCCGCAGATCTCGTTGAGAAAGCCCATCGGGTTCGGCGTGTGCGTCAGCGTGGCGAGTCCGGCCTCATGCAAGGCGGCGATCAGGAACCCGGTCGCGATCCCCACGGACTCCGGCACATAGTAGTTCTTGCGCGATTTGCCGCCGGCGCCGACGCTGCGCCGCGAACCGAAGATGCAGATCAGCCAGGGAGCCGTTTCGAGGAAGGACTTGTCGGCGTCGGTGCCGAGCGGCTCCAGCGCCTCGAGCCATTCCTTGCCGGCGCGTCCTGAATAGAACGCGCGTTCCTCCTCCTCTGCCGCCTCGCGGATCCGGCGCTTGCGCGCCGCATCCGCAATGACCGCGAAATGCCAGGGCTGGTGATTGGCCCCGCTCGGCGCCGTGCCAGCGGCGCGCAGGCAGTGCTCGATGATTTCGCGCGGCACCGGGCGCGGCGAAAAGTCCCGCACCGTGTGGCGACGCCGGATCTGCTCGTAGAAGGCTTCGGCGCGCGCCAGCATTTCCGTCTGCGGTCGCTCGACAAAGTCGGGCAGCGGAATGGGCGTGTATTTGGTGTCTTGAGAATTCATGTCCTGTCCACTCTATGGCCTCTCCGTTGCCAGGCCGCCAGGTACGTCGGCCGGTAACGAGCCTCTACGGCAGCCGCCCGCCTTCCAGCCGGAACTGCCAGCCGGCTTCGGCCACGGTCTTCTGCAGGCCTTCCCGGACCAGCGCGTAGTCGATGTCGCCGCCACCGCCGAGAGAAACGTCTTTGCGCTTGCCGGAGCGCTGCCAGCCGCTCACCGTCTCCACCTCGACGGACAGTGTGGGTGGCGGCAGGCCCCAGGACTTCTCGACGACCGCCTCGCGGAACAGCACGGCGTGTTCGGCCTCGGCGAGTTGCAGTGACATGCGATAAACCGCCTTGCGTCCGCCGAGAAACCATTTCGTCCTGATTTTCTCGACCTCGCCCTTCAGGCGCCCCTCGCCATCGTGGGTGAGTTGCAGACCCAAGGCCGTTGCCTTCGTCTTCAGTTCGCTGACAAGCTGCACTGCGTTCAACATGGCCATTACGACGCCTGGACGGTGTCAGTGTAGCCCGACACGTCAGCCATTTCCAGATTCGTCAGCCTTCTCAAATCAACCGCATCCCTTTCATGCTCGCATGCCCGTTCTTGCCGACGATGATGTGGTCGTGCACGGAAATGCCGAGAGGGGCGGCAATGTCGATGATCTTCCTGGTCATCTGGATGTCGGCCTGCGACGGCGTGGGATCGCCGGAAGGGTGGTTGTGCACCAGGATCAGCGCGGTGGCAGATAGCTCCAGCGCGCGCTTGATCACCTCGCGCGGATAGACCGGGGTATGATCGACGGTGCCGGTCTGCTGGGTTTCGTCCGCGATCAACTGGTTGCGCTTGTCGAGAAAGAGCAGGCGAAACTGCTCCTTGTCGGAAAACGCCATGCTGCTGCGGCAATAGTCGATCACCTCGTTCCATGACGACAGCGCGAGCTTGCGTTCTATCTCGCGGCGGGCGGCGCGGCCGGAAGCGGCGGCGAGCAGCTTGAGCTGGTTGATCGAGGCCTCGCCAATGCCTTTCACCTCACGCAGCCGCGTCACGGGCGCGTGGATCACTTCGGCAAACGAGCCGAATTTCTTCAACAGCTCCTTGGCGAGCGGCTTGGTGTCGCGGCGCGGGATGGCGGCGAACAGCGCCAGCTCGAGCAGCTCGTAGTCGGTCAGCGCATCGGCGCCGGCGGCGAAAAAGCGCTCGCGCAGCCGCTCGCGATGGCCGTGATAATGCGGCTCCTCGCCGGGCTTGTCGTCGGGTGGGGCAGGCTT
>JAHCKB010000372.1 GCA_026125985.1 Bradyrhizobium sp. | reverse complement strand
CATTCGATAGTCGTCCATGCCCAGGTCGCGCTCGTCCGCGGTCGGATTGCGCCAGGAGATCACGAAAACCGTGAACCCCTGCCCGACCAGATAGCGCACCAGCGAATTATGCGGCGACAGATCGAGAATGTAGTACTTCATGATCCATGCCGGAACGATCAGCACCGGCTCGGGCCGGACTTCCGCCGTCTGCGGCGAATACTGGATCAGCTCGATCAGGCGATTGCGATAGACCACTTTGCCGGGAGCGGTAGCAACGTCCTTGCCGACCACAAACGGGCTGGCGCCACCGGGCAGCTCCGAATCGAACAGCGCGCGCGCATCCTCCTGCCAGTTGCGCAGACCGGCAGCGAGGTTGCCGCCATTTGTCTCCAGCGTCTTGCGCAGCACCTCCGGATTGGCGAATGCAAAATTCGACGGCGCCGCCATGTCCAGCCATTGCCGCATGGTGAAATCGGCAATGGATGCATTGGATTGCGACACTCCGCGCACGCCGGTTGTGGCCGAATGCCACCATTGCTCGGCGAGGAGGAAAGCCTGCGCCATCAAATTGAAGGGCGGCGACTGCCAGTCGCGGGCCGAAAAACGACGGTCGGCGGGCGCAGGCTCGACGATCGACCAAGGTTCGAACTTCTCGTTCGGGAGGACCGTCGCTTCCGCGAGGCGATAGGCTTTGCGCACGGCCTCATCTGCAAGTGCGAACTGCTTGCCGGGCGAGGCCGCCAGATGCAACTGCCAATCGGCGAAGGCCAGCGCCAGCGCTGCCGGCGAAATGCCGCCAGTGAAGCGCGCGATGGAAGCGTGCACCGCACGGTCGATCGTATCCGGGATCGATGGCAGCGCCTTTGGCGTTGCCAGACAGGGGGCCTCGGACACACCCGCGGCCGACACGGGAAACGGAACGATCTGGCTTGCGAGCCGCGATGTCATGTTGGCCTCTCAGTCGAGCCCGAAGCGGCGCCGTCCAAGCGCGATGATCTCGCGATCAGAGGGATGATCTGCGGCCTCCACATGAAGCTGGGTCTCGGAAAGATCCTTCCTCGTATCCTTCAGATAGTGCTGCAGCTTCGATTTTTCGATACCTGGGCCGACGATCAGGATGTCCCGGCAGAAACGCAGGGCTTCCGCCACTTTGGGCAGAAAATGCTTGTCATCTCCGGCATGACCGGATCCGACGCTGTTTGCCTTGTGATGAAGATGGCTCGACGAGGGATGCGCGTGCACGACCACCTCGCCTACCCCAGCGTGCCCCATCGGAAAAACCTTGGCGGTCAGATGATCGATCCAGACCACGGCATGGGCATGCTGGATATCGGCCGGCTTTGGGTTGTTTGGGGTCATTGTCGTCGGTTTTCCGTTTCCTGATTGCGTCGCGAAAGGCGGCCGCATCTCAGGTCAACATTTAGGGCTTCGGCGTTAATGACGCTTGATTTGGCTCAATCCACGGTGTGCTGACGGGGTTAGAGAATAATTAATGCAGAATTCGCGGATGGAGCAGCGCATGTACAAGAATCTTCTGGTCGTCATACCCACCGAGCGTTCGCCGCAGCCGGTGATCGATGGAGCGACCTCGCTTGCGGCGCGCTGCAAGGCTCAGCTCGATGCGGTATCGGTCGGCTATGAATCATCCAGCATGCCGATGGTCGCCGAAGGCGGCGCTGCGGTCGCAGCCATCTTCGAGGCCGAGCGCGAGAAGGCCTTGGAGCGGGCCAATGCCGCTCTCTCCGTATTCGAGGCGGAAGCCAATCGCGCCGGTCTCACCCACTCCAAGCGCGCCATCGGGGCCTTGCCGGGCGAAGCCGCAGCGATCGTCGGAACCGTCGCACGCCTCTACGATCTCGCCATCGTCTCGCAGCCGGAATTCGAGCGTGACACATTCGACAACTCCCTTGCCGAGGAGATCATGCTCCAGTCGGCCGGACCGGTACTGTTCGTGCCCTATACCTTCAAGGGTAAATTCCACGCCCGGCGCATCGGCATCTGTTGGGATGGCAGCCGGCTTGCCGCGCGCGCGGTGCGCGATGCGATGCCGCTGCTGGAGCAGTCCGAAGCGATCACGATCATCACCATCAACGAGGCCGGCAACGTTCCCGCAGATGCCTCCGCGCAGCAGCTGACGCGCTATCTGTCGCGGCTCGGCGTACCCACCAAGATCGACAGGCTGACGGCCGACAAAGCCAATATCCAGTCAACGATCCTTTCACTGGCGGCCGACGAGAGCCTCGATCTGCTGGTGATGGGCGGTTTCGGGCACTCCCGCCTCAGGGAGACCATGTTTGGCGGTGTCACGCGTGAAATGCTGGAGTCGATGACCGTGCCTACCCTGATGTCGCACTGAGCGCGACGGACGGTTAGAAGGAGTCGGCATGCTGGCCTTGATCATCCGCGCCCTCCTTTTTCTCGCAGCGCCGATAGCGGCGCTGTTTGTCTCGCGCGATGCCCTGAATTTCGGCATCGTCGAGACGCTGGTTGGGATTATCCTGATTGTCGGCTTTGCTTTGGCCGCGGCAGCATGGACGGTTCGGCGCAAGTCGGTTCCCGCCGATCGGTCCGGAAAGTGAGGTCCCATGACCCTCTTCGAAGTCAGGTACATCAAGAAGCTGTGCGACGACTCCGGGCACGAGCATGATACCTGCCAAAGCGTGACCAAGGTCGAGGCACCGAGCGCTCATGAAGCGCTGCGGCTGGCCGAGGCGCAGGTCTGCAGCAGCCGACAACTTTCCGACTGGACCATCTTCGCCGATGCCGTCGAGGTGCGCGCGAGCACGCCGCTGGGCAGGATCTCGCGCGGCTAGCCGAAGGCAGCCGAGCGGGTGGCCGACGACATCCAGTCTTTACGCTAAGTATTTGAAAAGATGGCAGGAGTGGAGAGGCTCGAACTCCCAACCCCCGGTTTTGGAGACCGGTGCTCTACCAATTGAGCTACACTCCTGCGGGGAACCTGGCGTCGCCGCCGGTTCGCGCCGTTTCAAGCATAGGCCGTGCCCCGATTGCAAGTGCGAAGCAGCGGGCGTCCTGTCAGCTCGTCCGCCGCAACAACCAATTGCGGTAGTCCTGTGCATAACGGTCAGTCACCTGATCGACGACCGCTCGGCTGGCAGCGCTATCGGCCGCCGCCTGCACTGCTGCTCCGAGCACCCCCTCCCCGGCTATCAAGAACGACCGCATTTCGGGATAGGCGATGATCACCACGCCCGTTTTCGCATCCACCAGATTGGCGTCCGCCGTCATTTCGCGCGCCCCGCCGATCACGATGCGCTGCACAGCCGACGGAAGCGCGAAGTTCTTGACGACAATGTCGAGCCGAACCGGCCGCGTCCCGTTGAGCTGCCCGGCCATCGCCTGATCGACGCTGGCCTTGACGTGCGGCGAGAGCATTTTCTGGACATAGGCCTTGGCTTCCGGCGTGTCCATCGCCTTGCCGATTTCGTCGTCTGGGATCGCTTTGGAAGCTGCGTAGGCGCGAACACTTTCTTCCCACAGCACCCTCGCACCCGGCGCAAAGCTGACGGTCACGCTCGTCAGCTTCATGCTCGAAATATCATTTGCCGTTAATGAATTCTCGACGGTCTTGCAGCCCACAAGCGCGAGCACTCCTCCAAGCACGGCAAGCCGCGCCAGCCCCCAAAATGTCCCCACGGAATACTCCTCTGCCCAGCCACACTACTCATAATTGTCCGGAAGCAATCGCGCAACGCCCGCTGCCGGTTCACCTATGGTTCTGCAACTGGACACCGATGCCCTGCAGGAAATGCGCTGTTCAAGCCACAACTTCTGCGTCAGACTTTGATCCAAGCTGAAACAATAACCCCCTCGGGAGAGACCATGAACGCGCAAACCACCGCCCTCAAGACATCCGCGCCGCAAACGCCTGCACTGCCCCACGCCAAGCCGGAGGCGATCGGGCTCTCCGGCGCGCGGCTTGCCAGGCTGTCTGACGCCTTCAAGCGCGAGGTCGACAAGGGCACGCTGCCCGGCGCAACCGTGCTGGTGGCGCGCCGCGGCCAGATCGGCTGGTTCGACGCGATCGGCCGGCAGAGCCCGAGCGCGCCCGCGCAGATGGCGCATGACACCCTCTTCCGCATCTTCTCCATGACCAAGCCGATCGTTTCGGTCGGCATCATGCAGTTGCTGGAGGACGGCCACTTCCTGCTCAACGATCCCGTCGCCAAGTTCATTCCGGAGTTCGCCGACACCAAGGTCGGCGT
>JAHCKB010000371.1 GCA_026125985.1 Bradyrhizobium sp. | reverse complement strand
CAATTTCCTGGTCTCCAACGCGCTGTTCTGGCTGGAGCATTATGGCATCGACGGCCTGCGGGTCGACGCCGTTGCTTCCATGCTCTATCTCGACTACAGCCGTCCCGCGGGCGGCTGGATTCCGAACCAGCATGGCGGACGGGAAAATCTCGAAGCCGTCGCCTTCCTCAGCCGCGTCAATACCGAACTGTATGCCCGCTTCCCGCAGGCGATGACGGCCGCGGAGGAATCTACCGCGTGGCCGCAGGTGTCGCGGCCCGTGGACCATGGCGGACTGGGCTTCGGCTACAAGTGGAACATGGGCTGGATGCACGACACGCTGAAATATATCGGCAAGGATCCCGTGCACCGCAAGTTCCATCACGGCGACATCCTGTTCGGCCTGCATTATGCCTTCTCCGAGAACTTCATCTTGCCGCTCTCCCATGACGAGGTCGTGCACGGCAAGCGTTCGATCCTCGGCCGCATGCCCGGCGACGAGTGGCAACGATTTGCGAATCTGCGCGCCTATTACAGCTTCATGTTCGGCCATCCCGGCAAGAAACTGCTGTTCATGGGCTGCGAATTCGGCCAGAACCGCGAATGGAATCACGACCATTCGCTGGACTGGCATCTGCTCGACGACCGCAACCATGCCGGCGTACAGGCCCTGATCGGCGATCTCAACCGGCTCTATCGCACCACGCCCGCTCTGCACGAGCTCGATTGCGAGGCGTCCGGCTTCGAATGGCTGATAACCGATGATGCCAGCGGCAATGTGTTCGCCTGGCTGCGCAGGGGGTTCGACGAACGCGCGGTTTGCGTCGTCGTCGTGAACTTCTCACCGAACGTCTACCACAATTATCTCGTCCGGGTCCCCTTCGGTGGCAGGTGGCGCGAGGCGCTCAATTCGGACTCTGCCCATTATGGCGGCAGCAATGTGGGAAACACAGGCGCTGTCGAGGCGTTGCAAGGCGACGGCCATCAACTTAACCTCACCATTCCGCCATTGGCGGCGATTTTCCTCGTGCCTGAAAGCTGATTGATGCGACTGTCTGCCGGATCGCCGTCACGCCTCGGGGCAAGCTGGGACGGCCGCGGCACCAACTTTGCGCTGTTCTCGGCACATGCGGAGAAGGTGGAGCTGTGCCTGTTCGACGCCCAGGGCCGGCGCGAACTCGAGCGCATCGAACTGCCGGAGCGCTCCGAGGACATCTGGCACGGCTACCTCAACGACATCTCGCCCGGCCAGCTCTACGGCTACCGCGTGCACGGACCGTATGCGCCGGAGAGCGGACACCGCTTCAACCCCAACAAGCTGCTGCTCGATCCCTATGCCCGAAGGCTGGCTGGGCGGCTGGTGTGGAGCGATGCGCATTTCGGCTTCCGCGTCGGCAGCCCACGCGAAGACCTCTCCTTCGACCGGCGTGACAATGCGCGCGGCATGCTGAAGGCCGTGGTCGTCGACGAGATTTTTCAGAGCCGCCACCAAGCACGGCCCGGCATTTCCTGGGAAGACACCGTAATCTACGAGGCGCACGTCAAGGGGTTGACGCAGATGCGCGAGGATGTGCCGCCGCAGCTCCGCGGCACCTATGCCGGCCTCAGCTCGCCGGCGATGATCGACCATCTCAAGCGGCTGGGCGTCACCACGGTCGAGTTGTTGCCCATTCACGCGCTGATTGACGACCGCATGCTGGTGGAGAAGAAGCTCGTCAACTACTGGGGCTACAACACGATCGGCTTCTTCGCGCCCGAGCAGCGTTACGCCCAGGACCAGGCGCTGGATTCGTTCCGTACCACCGTGGCGCGCCTGCACGATGCCGGCATCGAGGTGATGCTCGACGTCGTCTACAACCATACCGCCGAGGGTAATCACCTGGGGCCGACGCTGTCGTTCCGCGGCATCGACAACGCTTCCTACTATTGGCTGAAGCCGGAGAATCCCCGCTACTACGACGACTTCACCGGCTGTGGCAGCTCGGTGAACCTCACCCATCCGCGCGTGCTGCAGATGGTGATGGACTCGCTGCGCTACTGGGTCGAAGTTTGCCACGTCGACGGCTTCCGTTTCGATCTCGCTACCACCCTGGCGCGGGGACCGAACGGCTTCGACCGTCACAGCGGCTTCCTCACCGCGGTCAGGCAGGACCCGGTGCTGGCGCGCGTCAAGATTGTGGCCGAACCGTGGGACGTCGGGCTCGGCGGTTATCAGGTCGGCAGCTTCCCCTCGCAATGGTCGGAATGGAACGATCGCTATCGCAGCGCGATGCGCCGCTACTGGAGCGGCGAAGGCAGCCTCATCGGCGAAATATCGCGTCGCATGACGGCATCGTCCGACCTGTTCCGGCACGAGGGCCGTAGTCCCCGTGCCTCGGTCAACCATATCACCGTGCATGACGGCTTCACGCTCGCCGATCTGTTTTCCTACGCGGAGAAGCACAACCTCGCCAACGGCGAGGACAATCGCGACGGCGCCAACGACAACCACAGCAACAATTTCGGCCATGAGGGCCCGACCGACGACCCGGCGATCGTCGCGTTGCGCCGGCAATTGCGGCGTAACCAGCTCGCCTGCCTCTTGCTGGCACAGGGCCTGCCGCTGCTGCTGGCCGGTGACGAAGTCGGCAACTCGCAAGACGGCAACAACAACGCCTATTGCCAGGACAACGAAATCGGCTGGGTGAACTGGAACCGTCTCGGCGACAGGGACGAGGATTTCACCGATTTCGTCGGCCACCTCACGACCCTGCGCCGGCGGTTTCCGCAGATTCGCAGCAATCGCTGGCTGGATGGACGACGCGCCGACGGCTTCTACGGCGTACTGTGGCTGACGCCGGCGGCGCAGGAGATGACGGACCAGGACTGGAATTTTCCCGAAGGCCGTTTCCTGTCCTATGTGCTGGCGCCGACCGAACCCGGCGGCGCGCCGCTTTTCATCGTGCTCAATGCAGCGCCGGAGGAGATCGCCTTCCATCTGCCGAAACTGCCGGATCATGCGCGCTGGCGGCAGGTGCTGAACACGATCGAGCTGAAACAGTCGCCGGCTGAATTCCTCTCCGGCGCGGAGATGAAAGCGCCGCCGCGGACCGTGTCGGCGTTTGCAGGATTGCCGTAGTTACTTCCTGGTGAGCAAGAGCTTGCCGCGCTCGCGGATCGCCGCCTGCGCCATTTCCGCAAAGTGCTGCAGCAGAAACGGCAAAGTCACCTCGACCTTGACGTGATCGTCGGCGACATCGACGTGGCCGTGCGCCGCCTGACCGAGGGCACGCACGCGAAAGTTCATGCGGCTGTCGTCCCAGCGTTCCTGGTCGACCTGCAGGATCGGCAGGCGAGACGTGGCGCGGGACAGCCCCGTTTTCAGCCGGCGCTTCGCCTCCTCGCGGCCGAGGCTGTGCGGAATCGAAACGATCAGCGGTGCGGACATCTCTCTCCTCCGTCATGCCGACTCAATGTAGTTCCCTCCGCACAAAGCGAAAGGCCTGCGATACGCCGCCGCCAATGATGGAACTTTCGCGTTCCGAGCCGGTTTTCCTCGGATAGCGAAGACACAGACAAAGCTCACCACGGGCTGAGGAGAAATGTCATGTCCATCGGCACGATCATCCTGATTATTCTCATCATCGCCCTGCTCGGCGGATTTTCCGGCATCGGCGGCGGTCCATTCTACGGCACCGGCTATTACGGCGGCGGCGGCCTCGGCCTGATCATCGTGATCCTGCTGATCCTGCTATTGTTGGGCAAGATCTGACCCTTGCATTGCCCTCGAGACGACGTTGCGGGTCGTTAGCGACGCGCAATGTCGTCATAGCTTTTCCACCAGCTTCTTGATTGCCGGCCTGATTGCACCGGCAGCACCCTCATATCCGTCCCACGCCTTGCTCTTTGTCAGCAATGTCGGCGCAGTACGAATGGTGTAGCGGCGCGGATCGAGATCACCGCGCACCTGCGTCCAGGTCAGCGGCATCGACACGGTAGCACCGGCTCGCGCACGCGGTGACAGTACGGCGACTGCGGTCGACATCCGGTCATTGCGGAGATAGTCCAAAAATATTTTACCGTTGCGCTTCTGCTTCGACATGTTGAGCAGGTATCGCTCAGGCCCGTCGTTCGCCATCCACTGGCAGACACCCTGCGCAAAGCCTTTCGCTTCCTTCCAGCTCACCCTGTCCCTTGCGCCGTGGTGCAGCGGCACCACCACGTGCAGCCCCTTGCCGCCGCTGGTCTTG
>JAHCKB010000370.1 GCA_026125985.1 Bradyrhizobium sp. | reverse complement strand
CCACCTGCTCCTTGGTCATCACGGGCCAGGAATCGACGCCGATGTCGGCGCCGTCGCGTGTCAGCAGATGCACGGTGTTGCGGTCGCCGCCCATCACCCCTGTCGCCGGCGAGACGTCGTTGGCGACGATCCAGTCGCAGCCCTTGCGCTTGATCTTGGCCTTGGCGTTGTCGATGAGATGCTCGGTCTCCGCGGCAAAGCCGATCACCAGCGGCGGGCGCTTCTCTTTCAGTTTGGAGACGGTCGCAAGGATATCGGGATTTTCCACGAGCTGCAGCGGCGGCATTCCGGCCGAAGTCTTCTTCAGCTTCTGCGCGCCCTCGCTGGCAACGCGCCAGTCGGCAACCGCCGCGGCGAAGATCGCGATATCGGCAGGCAGTGCGGCTTCCACCTTCTCGAGCATGTCGCGCGCGGATTCCACATGAATCACGTTGACGCCCGCGGGATCGCGCAGATCGACGGGGCCCGACACCAGCACGACGTCGGCCCCTGCCGCCTGCGCGGCCGCGGCGATGGCAAAGCCCTGTTTCCCGGACGAGCGGTTGGCGATGTAGCGCACCGGATCGATCGCCTCATGCGTGGGGCCTGCCGTGATCAGCACGCGCTTGCCTGCGAGCGGGCGCGGCCTCGGCGGGCGCAACAACTGCTCGGCGGCCGCGGCAATTTCCACCGCTTCCGACATGCGCCCGACGCCGGCCTCGCCGGCCTCCGCCATCTCGCCGGAATTGGGGCCGATGGTGTGAACGCCGTCGCGGCGCAACTGCATGACGTTGCGGCGGGTGGCGGCGTTGTTCCACATCAGCGGGTTCATCGCCGGCGCGAGCAAAATAGGCTTGTTGGCGGCAAGCAGAATCGCGCTGGCGAGATCGTCGGCATGGCCATTCGCCATCTTGGCCATCAGGTCGGCGGTTGCCGGCGCCACCACGATCAGATCGCATTCGCGCGCGAGCCGGATATGGCCGGCGTCGAACTCGCTCTCGGGATCGAACAGGTCGGTGTAGACCCGCTCGTGCGACAATGCGCTGGCCGACAGCGCCGTGACGAATTGCTGCGCGGCTTTGGTCAGCACGCAGCGCACCTCGATCCGCCGTTCCTTCAGCCGCCGGATCAGGTCGAGCGACTTGTAGGCGGCAATGCCGCCGCCGATGATCAGGGTGACGCGCGGTGAGCGGGTGAGGGCGTCCGCAGCCGGGCGGTCAGCGGGAGCCGGCAGGGAGGGCGCGGGCGCCTGGCCCTGCGCGGCCTCCCGCAGGATCACCCGGACCTCGTCCTCGACCGAGCGGCCGTTGCGGGCGGCGCGCAGCCGCAATTCATCGCGGATGGCGTCGTCGAGCTTGCGAATGGTGAGATTGGCCATGGGTGGCGCTCGGCAATAGATCAGATGCTAGCAATGCTATCACAACGATGCTTGCTCTGCAATCAAAGCTGCCGAACCGCCAGCAGAATGCCGATGAAGGTCAGGGCAATGATCCACAGCGCCACCGTCCGCCAGCGGTCTTTTCTGGCCTCCGCGCGGCTGAAGGCGGCGATGGTTTCGGGCGACAGCGTCACCCCCTCCCGCGCCATCTTTTCCATATGCTCCAGCACGGCCACCGCACGGCTTGCCAGCGCCGGCAAGCTGGCGGCGACGCGGCCGAGTTCGCCGGCGCCGGCCATGGCGCCCTGGATGCGGCCGACAGGACCGAGATTGCGCTCGATCCATTCGCGCACCACGGGGTCGGCCACCTTCCAGATGTCGAGCCTCGGATCGAAGCCGCGCGCCACGCCTTCAACCACCACCATGGTCTTCTGCAACAGGATCAGCTCGGGCCGTGTCTGCATGTCGAACAGGCCGGTGACCTCGAGCAAGAGCGACAGCAGCTTGGCCATCGAGATCTCTTCGGCCGTGCGGTTGTGGATCGGCTCGCCGATGGCGCGGATGGCTTGCGCGAAATTCTCCACCGAATGATGGCCGGGCACGTAGCCCGCCTCGAAATGCACTTCCGCCACCCGGCGATAGTCGCGGGTAATGAAGCCGAGCAGGATCTCGGCGAGGAAACGCCGTTCCTTCTGGCCGAGCCGGCCCATGATGCCGAAGTCGACGGCGACCAGCCGGCCGGCATCGTCGAGGAAGAGATTGCCCGGATGCATGTCGGCGTGGAAAAAGCCGTCGCGCAGCGCGTGGCGCAGGAAACTCTGGATCACCTTGCGGCCGAGATCGGGCAGATCGACCTGCGACTGCGCCAACCTTGCGTGGTCGTTCAGCGCGATGCCGTCGATCCACTCCATGGTCAGCACATTGTGGGTGGTGCGGTCCCAATCCACGACGGGCACGCGGAAATCCGGATCGTCGCGCGTGTTCTCCGCCATCTCCGACATCGCGGCCGCTTCCAGCCGCAGGTCCATCTCCATCGCGACCGAGCGCGACATGGTGTTGATCACCTCGATCAGGCGCAGCCGCCGGGCCTCGGCGGAATGTGCTTCCGCCTTGCGGGCGACAAAGAAGAAATCGCCGAGGTCGCGGCGGAAGCGCGAGCCGACATTGGGCCGCAGCACCTTGATCGCCACGGCCTGGCGCGTGCCGTCCCGTATCACCTCGCCGCGATGCACCTGCGCGATCGAGGCTGCGGCGACGGAGGGACCGAAGCTCGCAAAGGCCTTTGAAACGGGCCTGTCCAGCGATTGGGCGACGGCGGCTTCGGCCTCTTTCTGCGCGAACGGCGGCAGCCGGTCCTGAAGATTCTCCAGGTCGCGCGCCATCACGACGCCGACTACGTCGGGCCGCGTCGCCAGGAATTGACCGAGCTTGAGATAGGCCGGCCCAAGCCGCGTCAGCGCCCGCGACAGCCGCGGGCCAACCTTGGCGCCCGGTCGCTCGATCAGCCGCGCCAGCTTGATCAGGAGCTGCACCGGCGGCGGCACCAGGCTCGGATCGATGACGCCGAACACGCCTTCGCGCGCGAACACGAAGCCGGCGCGCGCGAGCCTTGCGATGTGGGTGATAGCCGAAATCACAAACGCCAGCCCGAATGCAGCGCCACGATGCCGCCCGACAGGCTCTGCCACTTCACGCGCGCAAAGCCGGCGGCGCGGATCATGTCGGCAAATGCATTTGGCTTGGGAAACTTGCGGATGGACTCGACGAGGTACTGGTAGGATTCGGCATCGCCGGTCACCGCGCGGCCGAGCGGCGGGATGACCTGGAACGAAAAGAAATCATACAGCCTGTCGAGGCCGGGCACGTCGACGGTGGAGAATTCCAGGCACAGGAAGCGGCTGCCCGGCCGCAGCACGCGATACGCTTCCTTCAGCGCGAGATCGATCTGCGGCACGTTCCGGATGCCGAAGGCGATGGTATAGGCGTCGAAGCTGCGGTCCGGAAACGCCAGCGCCTCGGCATTGCCTTCCACGAAGCTGACGCGGTCGTCGAGATGCTGGGCGGCGGCGCGGCTGCGCCCGACCTCGAGCATATCGGTATTGATGTCGCAGACCGTGGCGCGGAAACCCTTGCCCGACGCCTTGGCCGCGCGGAAGGCGATGTCGCCGGTGCCGCCTGCGACATCGAGCAGATGAAACGCCGCGTCGTTCTTCGGCGGATTGAGCGTGGTGACCATGATGTCCTTCCAGGCCCGGTGCAGGCCCATCGACATCAGGTCGTTCATCAGGTCGTAGCGGGAAGCCACGCTGTGAAACACCTCGTTCACCAGCGTCTGCTTTTCGCCCAGGGGCACGTCCCTGAAACCGAAATGCGTGGTTTGGTCCCGTCGATCCATTACTCTACTCAGCTTGCCTGATCCGGCCGACCATAGCGCGCCGGCCGCAATGGGGCTATCACACGCCCTCCATAAGGTGAATGACCTGATGCCCGAATTACCCGAAGTCGAGACCGTCCGGCGCGGCCTGCAACCGGTCATGGAGGGTGCGAAAATCCTCAAAGCCGAGACCCGGCGCAAGGATCTGCGCTTTCCCTTTCAAAAGGATTTTACCGCCCGCCTGCACGGGCAGACCGTCACCGGTCTCGGTCGCCGCGCCAAATATCTGATGGCCGACCTCACCTCCGGCGACGTGCTGCTGATGCATCTCGGCATGTCGGGCTCGTTCCGCGTCGGCGATGCCGCGACCCCGCCCGGCGGCTATTATCACGACAAAGGCAGGCTTGCCGCGCATGATCATATCGTCTTCCATATGTCGAACGGCGCGGTGGTGATCTTCAACGATCCGCGCCGCTTCGGCT
>JAHCKB010000037.1 GCA_026125985.1 Bradyrhizobium sp. | reverse complement strand
GCGACTTCATCGGCCGGTGGATGTCGATGTTCATCAAGCCGGGCGAGACGGTGGAACAGCGGCCGCACGAAACCATGCTGGACTTCGCGACGCGGATCGAAAAGGCCGCCGTGTTCCGCAGCCTCGAGAACCTGATGACCTTCCCCTGCGTGCGCATCCTGGTGGAGCGTGGAAAGCTGCAGCTGCACGGCGCCTATTTCGGCGTCGCCGAGGGCTCGCTGTTCGTGCTCGATCAGAAAGCCAGGGAGTTCCGCAGCGCTCGTGAAGTCATGACCGGGTAGCTCGCGGCGATTGCATTCCGCAAGCCGCCGCGTCAGGCCGCCTTCTTCTTGGCGCTGATGAGCTTGCGGTTGATCAGAACTTCCGCGATCTGGATCGCGTTGAGCGCCGCGCCCTTGCGCAGATTGTCGGAGACGCACCACAGCACGAGGCCGTTCTCCACCGTCGCGTCCTCGCGGATGCGGCTGATATAGGTGGCGTCCTCGCCGGCCGCCTCATAGGGCGTGACGTAGCCGCCCGGCTCCTGCTTGTCGATGACGAGGCATCCCGGCGCCCGACGCAGAATATCGCGCGCCTCGTCTGCCGTGATCGGATTCTCGAACTCGATGTTGACGGCCTCGGAATGGCCGACGAAAACAGGCACGCGCACGCAGGTGGCGGACAGCTTGATCTTGGGATCGAGGATCTTCTTCGTCTCCGCCATCATCTTCCACTCTTCCTTGGTGTAGCCGTCCTCCATGAAGACGTCGATGTGGGGGATGACGTTGAAGGCGATGCGCTTGGGGAACTTCTTGTTGACCAGCTCGTCGTTGGTGTAGACGGCCTTGGTCTGCGAGAACAATTCGTCCATCGCATCCTTGCCGGCGCCCGACACCGACTGATAGGTCGAAACCACCACGCGCTTGATCGTCGCCTTGTCGTGCAGGGGCTTCAGCGCGACGACGAGTTGCGCGGTCGAGCAATTCGGATTGGCGATGATGTTCTTCCTGGTGTAGCCGGCCGCGGCGTCCGCATTCACCTCCGGCACGATCAGCGGTACGTCGGGGTCCATGCGCCAGGCAGAGGAATTGTCGATCACGACAGTGCCGGCCGCACCGATCTTCGGCGACCATTCCTTCGACACCGAACCACCCGCCGACATCAGACAGATATCGACGTCGGAGAAATCGAAATGCTCCAGCGCCTTCACTTTCAGGGTGCGGTCGCCATAGGAGACCTCGACGCCGACGCTGCGGCGCGAGGCAAGGGCCACGACCTCGTCGGCAGGGAATTTGCGCTCATCCAGGATGTTGAGCATCTCGCGCCCGACATTGCCGGTAGCGCCGACCACTGCGACCTTGTAACCCATCGTTCACTCTCCGACGAAAAATGCATTCCCTTGGCCCGCGGCGGAAAGGGAAGCGGCAGCGCTTCTATGCGAGAAACGCGTTTAACACAACGTTAGACGTGTTTTTCGGGCATTTGATGCAGTCATTCGAGGCCGTTCCGGCCGCTCCTCACTATGCGAGCAGAATCTATCCCATGCTGAAGGGCATGGTCGACGAACTGTGCGGCACACTGGCGCGCCTGATCGCCTATCTCTGCGCGATGGCGCTGCTGTTTATTCTCGGCGTCTATCTGTGGGACCAGCTTCCTGACATGCATTCCGAGGCTTCGGCACGGCCGGAGTGGACCGTAGCCACGCGCACGGTCCCGGCGTTCGCCAGCCGTCAGTACAATTTACTATATGAAACAAAGTCTTACCAAATCCTCCGGCATGCCGAGGGCGGGCGCAAGGACGTGCTGCGCTGGCGTGCTGGCGATGGGCGGCCAGTTGCCGAACTGGAGATCTATCGTCAGGGCGCCGAATTCGAGCCGGCTGCGCTCCCGCGCGCCGCAGGGAAGATCCAAAGCAAGTTCGGGCCTGTCACCTTGCTCCGCCTCGCTGATGATGCCTGCCTCGGCTTCTTCAAGACCATCGAGCAACCCGCCCTGCGTATCTCCGGTTTCGTTTGCCAAGGCCAGACGGTTCCCGCCCAGGGAGCTGCGATCGCCTGTCTGCTCAACCGGCTGAGCCTGATTTCCGCCGGCAACGACGCCAAACTCGCCGAATTATTCGCCCGCGCCGAGTTGAAGCGCGCCGGGTGCCGCACCGATTGGGTATCGGGTTCCCACAAGCCCGCGCTGCGCGGCGCCATTTGATCCCGATTGTCCGGCCAAGCCGCTGGTTTTCATGCAACTTTTAACGCCGCGATCGTATTATCCGTCGCGGGTGTGGCCCATTTGACCTAGTGGCCCTGCACCCTCTGCGGCTAGAATCGCCGCAAATTGGACACGCGCACCTGCCAGTTCCAGAAGGTGCAATGACGAGGACGCGAATGACTCTTAGAATTCCAGTACTGTTTGCGGCAATCGCCGTCCTCGCGTTCGGCGTGCTGCCGGCAAGCGCACAGCAGACCCAGATGAAATACGACAGGAACGGCCGCGTCTATTACGGTCCGAACGGACCGAACCGCGTGATCAAGCAGGGTCCGAACACCCGCGTGTACATCACCACGCGCTCCTGGCTCGATGCCGGCACCGAAGTGCTGCCGGGAGACCGCAAGTTCCAGGACTACGCCTTCCCGCCGGAGCTCGGCTATCCCAGCTTTGCGCGCGAAAACAAGAATCGGCCGATTGATCGCCAACCGCTCAACCCGCCTTCCGACATGGGCGGCTATCCGCAGCGCTTCCCGCTGTACTGATTTTTCTCCGTTGACGAAAAAGCCCGGCTCAAGCCGGGCTTTTTTTGTTGGTCAGTGCAGCTTCTGCAGTTCTTTCAGGATCGCCTCGCCCATCTGCTGGGTACTAGCGGCGGTCGTGCCTTCCGACTTGATATCCGCCGTGCGCAGGCCGCTGGCAAGCACGGCCGCGATCGCCTGGTCGACCTTGTCGGACAGCGCGCCCATGTCGAACGAATAGCGCAGCGCCATGCCGAAGGAGGCGATCATCGCGATCGGGTTGGCCAGGCCTTGGCCGGCGATATCAGGCGCCGAACCATGCACCGGCTCGAACAGCGAGCGGCGCTTCTTCGTCTTGGCGTCGATCTCGCCGAGCGAGGCCGACGGCAGCATGCCGAGCGAGCCGGTCAGCATCGCGGCAATGTCGGAAAGCATGTCGCCGAACAGATTGTCGGTGACGATCACGTCGAACTGCTTGGGCGCCTTCACCAGCATCATGCCGCCGGAGTCGGCGAGCTGGTGCTCGAGCGTGACGTCCTTGTATTCGCGCGCATGTAATTGGGTCATCACCTCGTTCCAGAGCACGCCCGACTTCATGACGTTGCGCTTCTCCATCGAGGTGACCTTGTTGCGGCGCTTGCGCGCCAGGTCGAAGGCGACGCGGCCGATGCGTTCGATCTCGTAGGTATCGTAGACCTGGGTGTCGATTGCGCGCTTCTGGCCATTGCCGAGATCGGTGATCGTCTTCGGCTCGCCGAAATAGACGCCGCCGGTGAGTTCGCGCACGATCATGATGTCGAGCCCTTCCACCGCCTCGCGCTTCAGGCTGGAAGCATCCGCCAGCGCCGGGTAGCACACGGCGGGACGGAGATTGGCGAACAGGCCGAGATCCTTGCGCAGGCGCAACAGACCGGCCTCGGGTCGCGCTTCATAAGGGACGGCGTCCCATTTCGGGCCACCGACCGCTCCGAAGATCACGGCGTCCGCGGCCTTGGCCTTCTCCATGGTCGCATCCGTGATGCTCTGCTTGCTGGCATCGTAGGCAGCGCCGCCGACCAGCCCCTCCTCGGTCTCGAAGGAGGCAATGCCCTGCTTGTTCAGCCAGCCGATCAGGCGCTTCACCTCGCCCATCACTTCGGGGCCGATGCCGTCGCCGGGGAGAAGCAGCAGTTTGTGGGTCGCCATGTCAGATCCTCGTTTCGCCCCAGTCGGGGGCGGGCCGAGTGCTAGAACGACACGGCGGGCTTGGCAAGGCGCTCGCCACGAGGCGCAAAATCGGCTTCAATCGGTTTCCCGCAAGACGAGCCGCATGACCGCAGCCATCCTGTTTGCCTTTGCGTCCGCGACCTTTCTGGGGGCGGCCGTCGTGACCTCCCAGCTCGGCCTGCGGACCATCGAGCCGCTGTCGGGGGCGGCCGTCAGTGTACCGGCCTTCACGCTGCTGTTTCTGCTGCTCTCGCCATTCCTGCTCGCGGGCGAGCCCGTGGTCTGGGCCGGACTGCCGATCTTCGTAAGCATCGGATTGTTCTTTCCGGCGAGCCTGACGCTGCTCGCTTTTGCTTCCAATCGCGCGCTCGGGCCCGTCATCACCTCAACCCTCGGCAACCTCGCGCCGCTGTTCTCGGTTGCTCTTGCCGTGGTGCTGCTGCACGAACCGCTGCGGACGGCGCAGCTCGGCGGCCTCGTGATTGCCGTGCTAGGCGCGGTCATCATCAGCGTCACCCGCCCGCGCGACCTCGGCCACTGGCGAAGCTGGGCCCTGCTGTTGCCGCTTGCCGCCGCGCTGGTCCGTGGCATCGTGCCGCCGATCGTCAAGCTCGGCCTCGACGTATGGCCGAGCCCGCTCTGGGCCTGCCTGATCGGCTATGTCATGTCGTCGCTGGTGGTGCTCGTCGTACAGCGGGTGCGGAAGGGCACCTTCCTCGTCAGGGCACCGACCTCCGGCTGGCTGTGGTTCTCGATCACCGGCATCAGCAACGGCCTTGCAACTCTCTCGTTGTTTGCCGCTGTGCGCCACGGTCCAATCACGCTGGTGGCGCCGATCGTTGCAACCTTTCCGCTCATCACCGTGCTGCTCAGCAGGATCGTGCTGAAGCACATCGAGATCACGCCCCGCATCGTCGCGGGTACGGTGCTGACCGTCGCCGGCGTCGCACTGGTGCTGGCGGGCTGAGATTATTGCGCCGGGGACAAGACACCCCTGCAGCCTCCGGCCTGTGCAGACAGGCATCGGCCTGTCACAGTGCCGCGCTGCCGGAGTCCCCTTTGTGAAATTCCCCGACCCTGCCGATCCCTATCCGCATCCTGCGCGATTGATCCTCATCCTGTCGCTTGCGCCGACCATCGGGCTCGGCATCGGCCGCTTCGCCTATGCGCTGGTGCTGCCGGACATGCGCGATTCGCTGTCATGGTCGTATTCGGCCGCCGGCTTCATGAACACGATCAACGCCGTCGGCTATCTCGCCGGCGCCCTCACCGCCTCGTCCCTGATCAAGCGTTTCGGCCTTGCGCGCAGCGTGGTCTGGGGCACCGCCGCCTGCGTGGCATCGCTGGCACTATGCGCGCTGACCGGCAATTTCGTCGCGTTGAGCTTTGCACGGCTGCTGGCCGGCTTCGCGGCGGCCGCCGGCTTTGTCGGCGGCGGCGCGCTGGCGGCGACGATTGCGCAAACGCGACCCACGCGCGCCAATTTTCTGCTCAGCCTGTTCTATGCAGGCCCCGGCGTCGGTATCGTCGCCTCCGGATTAATCGCCCCCTACACGCTGCAGGCCTTCGGGCCGGGCTCGTGGTGGATCGTCTGGTGGGCGCTGACGGCACTCTCGCTCGTCATGATCGTGCCGCTGTGGCTGGCGCCGCTCGGCGGCGATACCGTCATGAATCAATCCGCGCGCATGAAATTCTCAGTGCCGCCCGTGCTGATCTATCTGGTCGGCTATTTCCTGTTTGGTGCAGGCTACATCGCCTACATGACCTTCATGATCGCTTATGTCAGGGATGGCGGCGGAGGCGCATCGGCACAGGCGACCTTCTGGGGCCTGATCGGCGTCTCCGCCTTCGTCACGCCGTGGGTGTGGCGCCGGGTGCTGGCGCTCGACCGCGGCGGGCTTGCCACCACCATCATCCTCGGCACCAACGCGATCGGAGCCGCACTGCCGATCTTCGGTCATTCGCCGCTGCTGCTTGCCACCTCCGCACTGGTGTTCGGCGTAGCATTCTTCGCCGTGGTGGGATCGACGACGGCGTTCGTACGGCTGAATTATCCGCCGGCCGAATGGCCCGCCGGAATCGCGGCCATGACGATCGCGTTCGGCATCGGCCAGACTTTCGGCCCGATTGCTGTCGGCGCGATCACCGATGCGGTCGGAAATCTCTCCTACGCCCTCAACGTGTCGGCCGCGCTGCTCGCGCTCGGCGCGCTGCTCTCGGCATTCCAGCGCAAGCTGCCCTGCAAGTCCTAAGTCATTCCTGGATGGTGTGAAACACCAGACCCGGAATCTCGAGATCCCGGGCTCGATGCTGACGCATCGCCCCGGGACGACGCTGCGCGTCAGCTTCCACTGAACGAGTTATATCCCATGTCTTCCCAGAAGCCGCCCTTGTAGTCGTTGGTGACTTCCATCGAGATCACGTATTTCGGGTTCTTGAAGCCGAGCTTGGTCGGCACACGTATCTTCATGGGAAAACCGTAGGCGCGCGGCAGGATATCGTCGGCAAACTTGAACGTCATCTGCGTCTGGGGATGCAGCGCGGTCATCATGTCGAGCGGCGAGTTGTAGCCGTCCTTGTCGGCACACTGGAACCAGACGTATTTCGCTTTCGTGTCCGCGCCGATCAGCTTGAGGAAGTCGCGCAGCGGCGTACCGGTCCAGCTTCCGATCGCGCTCCATCCTTCGACGCAGATGTGGCGGGTGACCTGCTTGACCTGCGGCAGCGCGTAGAGCTCGTCGAGCCTCCACGACTTCTTGTTGTCGACGAGGCCGCGCACTTCCAGCTTCCACGTCTTGCCGTCGATCTCGGGCGCCTCGTCGAGGCCGTAATAGGCGTTGAACGGAAACGGCTTGGTGATCATGCTCTCGGGGTAGGTCGGCGCCAGTGCATTCGGATTGAACATCCAGCCCTGCACCGCGTCGTTGAATTTCGACACCTGCTTCAGCATCTCCTCGGCCGAGGAGCTGTCGACGACGTCGCAGCCGGTGAGCAGCGTCAACGCGCCGAGGCTTGCGCCGCCCGTAATGAAGCGCCGACGGGTGAGATCGGGCATGACCTTGGCGGCGTCACGCACCAGCAGTTTGGTATCGACGCCGGGGATGATGAAACGCTTGCGGGCCATGAAATCCTCCGAAATCAGCGGCCGGTGATCATGGCGCGCAGGCTCTTCGGCACGATCAGTGCTAGGGCCACATGCACCACCATGAAGGCGACGATCGCCGCCATGCAGAAAAAGTGGACGTAACGGGCAATCGGGTAGCCGCCGAACAGGGCGGTCAGCCATTGCAGCTGCACCGGCTTCCAAATCGCAAGCCCCGACAGCACCACCAGCACGCCGATGACGATGACGCCGGCATAGAGCAGCTTCTGGACGTGGTTGTACCTGGTGAGATCGTCGTGCGAGAGCTTCCCGGTCAGGGCCGCCCTGGTGTCGTCGATGACGCCGCTGGCGGTGATCGGCAGCAGCTTCCTGCGGAAGCGGCCGGTGGCCAGGCCGAGCGCGAGATAGATCAGACCGTTCACCATCAAAATCCACATCGCGGCGAAGTGCCACAGCAGCGCGCCGCCGAGCCAGCCGCCGATCGTGATCGCATTGGAGAAGGTGAAATCGAACAGGGGCGAGGCGTTGTAGATCCGCCAGCCCGACATGATCATCAGGACCATGGCAAAGGCGTTGGTCCAGTGCAGGATCCGCACCCAGGCGGGCTGAATCGTCGCAGCCTTGGCCGACGTGGCGTGCTCGTTGCTGGCAGTCAGGCTCGACATGGTCCGGTTCCCGCCTCAACTCGTTCTGAAGCCGATTACCGACTTATACGCCGGAAACCGCATTTCCGTTACAACACCGTGCGTATCTGTTTCATGCACGGAGCCTATCGTCATCACAAGAAAGCGAGCCGGGTCGCCCCGGCTCGCTTCCCGTCACGCGTCCTGTTTTGGGGCTGGCCAGAACGCGATGATATCAGGACGCCGGCATCAGCACGGTGTCGACCACGTGGATCACGCCGTTCGACTGATTGACGTTCGAGATCGTGACCATCGACTGACCGCCCTTGGCGTCGATGATCCAGACCTTGTCGCCCTCATGCTTCACCGTGAGCTCTTCACCCTCGGCGGTCTTCAGCTTCATGCCGTCCTTCAGAGCGGAAGCCGGGAGCTTGCCGGGCACGACGTGATAGGTGAGGATCTTGGTGAGGGTCGCCTTGTTCTCGGGCTTGACCAGGGTGTCGACCGTACCGGCCGGCAGCTTGCCGAAAGCGGCGTTGGTCGGCGCGAACACCGTGAACGGGCCCTTGCCTTCGAGGGTCGCCACGAGGCCGGCGGCCTTCACAGCGGCGACCAGCGTGGTGTGATCCTTCGAGTTGACGGCGTTCTGGATGATGTTCTTGGAAGGGAACATCGCCGCGCCGCCGACCATCACGGTCTTCTCCTGCGCGGAAACCGGCGCAGCAACGGTCGCAGTGAGGGCAAACGCGGCGAACGCCGCGGCAGACAGCAGGGCAATACGCTTCGACATGGATAGTCTCCCGATGATTGAGCTGACCGGCGGGCCATCCGCCGGCGATGGAAACAACGGCATCCGTCAGGGGGTGGGTGAGACAGCGTCGTCGTTGGCCGAACTACGGGAGGTTTTTGCAGGGGTTTCGGATGAAAATTTTTCGTGATTTTTGAAACTATCGGAGGGTGAAGTCGTGAGGCCTCCACTTCCTCGTAGCCCCGGCGAACGCCGGGGCTCTTAGCTACGGATGGCTGTCGCGAAAGATGCCGGGGCAGCCGCCTGTTCCAACGACTGCTGCCGGAATTATTGGCCCCGGTGTTCGCCGAAGCTGCAACGTCAATCGTTGCTCTTCGGCGTCGCGATGAAGCCGCGGTTATGCGTCGGGCTGATCAGGATCTCGTTGATGCATACGCGCGGCGGCAGGCTCGCGACAAAGGCGATGGTGCGGCCGCAATCCTCCGGCTGCAGCATCTTGGCCTGCTCGGCCTCGCTCGGCGGAACGGGGCGCAGTTTCAGGATCGGCGTGGCGACCTCGCCCGGCGAGAAGCAGCAGGCGCGAAGCCCGTTGACGCATTCGTCCATGTTGAAGGACTGGGTCAGCGCCAATACCGCATGCTTGGTCGTGGTGTAGGCAGGGCCTGTCATCTTGGAAACGTGGCGGCCGGCCCAGGAGGCGACGTTGATGATGCAGCCGTCCTTCTGCTTGCGCATGGTCGGCAACACCGCGTGCATGCAATAGAGCACGCCGTTGAGGTTGATATCGACGACCTTGTCCCAGCCGTCGAGGTCGAAGTCTTCCCAGCTCCGTTTCGGGAGATTGATGCCCGCGCTGTTGACCAGGAGATCGATGCGGCCATGCCTGGCGACGATCGTCTCGGCAGCCTTGTTGACGTCGTCCCTGTTGCTGACGTCGAGGACGATCGCCTCGGCCTTGCCGCCCTTGCCGGCGATCTTCGCCACCACGCGATCCAGCTCCGGCTTGCGCCGCCCCGAAACCACCACGGTCCAGCCGTCGGCCGCCAGAAATTCCGCCGCGGACTCGCCAATACCGCTACCGCCGCCGGTCACCCAGGCCACGCGTTTCCCGTTATTCGTCATGCAAACTGTCTCCGTTGCTTTTTGAAGGGCGTTTTTGCTAATCCAGCCGGCAGATTTCCGGCCGACGCCCCTCAGGGAATGTTGCATGAACACGATTGCCAACGCCAACCTGTTTTCCCGCCTGTTCGACGGGCTCGACGAGCCCGGCCGGCTGGCCATCGAGGAACTCGACGGTGCGCGCATCAGCTATGCCGACCTGATTGCCCGCGCGGGCCAAATGGCGAACGTGCTGGTGGCGCGCGGGGTCAAGGTAGGCGACCGCGTCGCAGCACAGACCGAAAAATCGGTGGCGGCACTGGTGCTGTATCTCGCCACCGTCCGGGCCGGCGCGGTCTATCTGCCGCTCAACACCGCCTACACGCTCAACGAACTCGAATACTTCATCGGCGATGCCGAACCGTCGCTGGTGGTGTGCGACCCCGCCAAGGCCGAAGGCATCGGCAAGATCGCGGCGAAGGTCGGCGCCAAGGTCGAGACGCTCGGCGCCGACGGCAAGGGCTCGCTGACGGAAGCGGCCGCCAAGGCAAGCCCCGAATTCACCACCGTCCCGCGCGGCAATGACGATCTCGCCGCCATTCTCTACACTTCCGGAACGACGGGCCGCTCCAAGGGTGCGATGCTCTCGCACGACAATCTGGCGTCGAACTCGCTCTCTCTGGTCGGCTACTGGGGCTTCACCAAGGACGACGTCCTGATCCACGCGCTGCCGATCTATCACACCCACGGCCTGTTCGTGGCGAGCAACGTCACGCTGTTCGCCCGTGCGTCGATGATCTTCCTGCCGAAATTCGATCCGGACCTGATCATCAAGCTGATGGCACGCGCCACTGCATTAATGGGTGTGCCGACCTTCTACACCCGTCTCCTGCAGCATCCCGGACTGTCGAAGGAATCGACCAGGCATATGCGGCTGTTCATCTCGGGCTCGGCGCCGCTGCTTGCCGACACCCATCGCGAATGGTCCGCCCGCACCGGTCACGCCGTGCTCGAGCGCTACGGCATGACCGAAACCAACATGAACACGTCCAACCCCTATGACGGCGAGCGCGTGCCCGGCGCGGTCGGTTTCCCGCTGCCCGGCGTCTCCGTGCGCGTCACCGACCCCGAAAGCGGCAAGGAACTGGCGCGCGACGAGATCGGCATGATCGAGGTGAAGGGCCCGAACGTCTTCAAGGGCTACTGGCGCATGCCCGACAAGACCAGGTCCGAATTCCGCGACGACGGCTTCTTCATCACCGGCGACCTCGGCAAGATCGACGACAAGGGCTATGTGCACATCGTCGGCCGCGGCAAGGACCTGGTGATCTCCGGCGGCTTCAACGTGTACCCGAAGGAGATCGAAAGCGAGATCGACGCCATGCCGGGCGTGGTCGAATCCGCCGTGATCGGCGTGCCGCATGCCGATTTCGGCGAAGGGGTCACCGCCGTCGTGGTATGCAACAAGGGCGCCGCGGTGACGGAAGCCTCCGTGCTGAAGGCACTCGACGGGCGGCTCGCCAAGTTCAAGATGCCCAAGCGCGTGTTCGTCGTCGACGAACTGCCGCGCAACGCCATGGGCAAGGTGCAGAAGAACATCCTGCGCGATACTTATGCTAAGATTTTTGCGAAGTGATGGATCGCACCATCGGCGCGGCGCTGGCATACGCTCTACGTACGCCTTGACGGCGAGGCGGATAGATTTACTCGATCGGAGCATTGCCGGTTCTAACCCGTCGCGGACTTCCAAACTTCTTGATCTCAGCTATTTTTGAGAAGCGGTTTCATCCTTGAATTCAGACCGGGAGACAGAACGCGAATGCGCATTTGGGGGGCTGCCTCATCCATAATTTTGTTTCACGCTGGGGTGGCAATGGCTGCACCTGCGGCCGATCTGCTAGGAAAGTCGGTGGTGGTAAGGTGGATTGAGCAGCGCACTCAAAAGTCCGGAATCAATCCGACCCTCAGCAGTGTCACCGTCAATGGTCGCATGGAAATTTATGTCAGCTCAGCAGGGCGTCCGTTCAGCAAGATCACCATCGAAGGACGAAGAGGCGGCCCTCAATCCAATGAGCAAGTGGGGGGCGGAGGCACTTCTTTGGGAGGCGGAGTGCGCTCGATGAACGTAAACGGCAACACAATCACGCTCCGCTCGAGTTTTGGCAATTTTGCCCGTAATTTGCGAGTCGAAGTTGCCCCTGGCGGCGGTAGTTGCCAAGCCCAGATGGTGGTCGGCAAACAGGTTGGCTCTTCTCCTGTTGTGATCCACAACGTGACCGGATTGAAGTTGGAAATACATTCTCTGGCTGTCAGCGGCGTGACCTGTTCGGTTCAGCAAAGCAATATCCATGCTCGTTAGCCAGCTTCCGCGCTCGCTGACGAGGTGATTTAACAAGCTGCCGCTTCCCGCTACTGCCCGCTGAGCAGACTGACCACGAACCGGCCGCCAATGATGAACAGGTAGCTGCCAAAGGCGATTTCGAGCTTGCGCTTGGACAGCGCGTGGGCCACGCGCACGCCGAGCGGCGCGGTGATGAGCGTGGTCGGCATCACCACCAGCGCGCCGATCAGGGAAACATAGCCGAGCGCAAACGGCGGCTGCAACGCGGCAACCTCGGGAAAGCGCGCGGCAGCAGGCCAGCCGGCATAGACATAGCCGAGCGCGCCGGGAATCGAGATCAGCACGGCGAGCGCCGATGAGGTCGCGACGGCCTGATGGATGGGGCGGCCGTAGAAGGTCATCAGCAGGTTCGCGAACAGGCCGCCGCCCACGCCCATCAGGGTCGAGAGCAGGCCGATGAAGAAGCCGTAGATCCGCATCGGGAGACCGGTCGGCACCTCGTCGCCGAACTTCCAGTTGTCGCGCGCCAGAAACAGGCGGGTGGCGGCCGACCAGGCGACGCAGACGAACACGATCTTGAACAGCTTCTCGGGTGCAACGCGCGCGGTGAGGCTTCCGGCGATGACGCCGATCACCACCGGCACCCACCACAGCTTCAGGATGTCCATGTCCACCGCGCCACGCCGGTAGTGGGCGCGGAACGAGGCGATCGAGGTCGGGATGATGATGGCGAGCGAAGTGCCGATGCAGAGCGGCATGCGCACTTCCAGCGGCACGCCGGCAAGGCGAAAGCATTCGTAGAACACCGGCACCAGCACGGCGCCGCCGCCGATGCCGAAAACCCCGGCCAGGAAGCCGGACAGCGCTCCCACGAACACCAGAAGCAGCGCCAGCTCGACAAGCTCGGCGACGCCAAGCCCTGCGATTGCCATTTCCGGTTTTCCTTCGGACGAACGCTGCCATCGCAAACGTTCATGAATCGTGCTTCAGGTATACCAGCCATCGGTCGCGACGACGACCATGTCAACGCCTGCAAATGCAAGGCTCCTGCGTAGGTATGAACAGCCATTCGGAATTGGTGGTTTTCCCGATTGCGCTGCCTGTTTCGACTCCGTAAATAGAATTTCTCTACGCGCTTGCGTCGGGCCACTGCCGGCCCCGCCAACTCTCAAAAGCCGCCATGACCACCAGGATCGAACGACCGCTCTCGCCGCATCTGCAGACCTATCGCGTGACGCTGACGATGGCGCTTTCCATCATCCATCGCGCGACGGGAATTGCGCTGTATTTCGGAACGCTGCTGCTGGCCTGGTGGCTGATCGCGGCGGCCTCCGGCCCCACCGCCTATGCCCATGTGCAGGCGTTCACCTCGAGCCTGATCGGCAAGCTGATCCTGTTCGGCTACACTTGGGCGCTGCTGCATCATCTGGTCAGCGGCATCCGCTATTTCTTCTGGGACCTCGGCTACGGCTTCAAGGCCAATGAGCGGGAAGCGCTGACCTGGGGCGCGCTGATCGCGGGCATTGCGCTGACCGTGCTGGTCTGGATCATCGCCTACGCGATCGGAGCCGGCCGATGAGCGGACCTTCCTCCCTGCGCACTCCGCTCGCCCGCGTCCGCAATCTCGGCTCCTCGCATTCCGGCACCCAGGATTTCTGGCGTCAGCGGCTGACGGCCGTGGCGATGGCGCTGCTGATCGTGCCGGTCGTCGTCATCGTGCTGATGCTGCTCGGCCGCAACCAGGCTGGCGCGGCGCAAATCCTCGGCCAGTTGCCGATCGCGATCATCCTGCTGCTCTTCATCCTCGCCAGCGCATGGCACATGAAGATCGGCATGCAGATCGTCATCGAGGACTACGTCCATAGCGAGAAGATGAAGCTCGCACTGGTGATGGCCAACAATTTCTTCTGCATCGCGGTGGCGCTGGCATCGATCTACGCCATCCTGAAACTTTCTTCCGGAGTTTAACCTCATGGCCAACGGCAACGGGAAAGCCGCAAATGGCAGCGGGCCGGCCACGAACGGCAAGGCCTATCCGATCGAGGACCATACCTACGACGTGGTGGTGGTCGGGGCCGGCGGCGCGGGCCTGCGCGCGGTGGTCGGATGCAGCGAAGCCGGACTGCGCACCGCCTGCATCACCAAGGTGTTTCCAACCCGCTCGCATACGGTGGCGGCACAGGGCGGCATCTCGGCCTCGCTCGGCAACATGCATCCCGACGACTGGCGCTGGCACATGTACGACACCGTCAAGGGATCGGACTGGCTGGGCGACCAGGACGCCATCGAATACATGGTGCGCAACGCGCCGGAAGCCGTTTACGAGCTCGAGCATTGGGGCGTGCCGTTCTCGCGTACCGAGGACGGCAAGATCTACCAGCGGCCGTTCGGCGGCATGACGGTCGACTTCGGCAAGAGCCAGGCGCAGCGGACCTGCGCCGCCGCAGACCGCACCGGCCACGCCATGCTGCACACGATGTACGGCCAGGCGCTGCGCCATTCGGCGGAGTTCTACATCGAGTTCTTCGCCATCGACCTGATCATGGACGACCAGGGCGCCTGCCGCGGCGTGATCGCGCTCAAGCTCGACGACGGCACCATCCATCGTTTCCGGGCGCAGACCACCATTCTCGCCACCGGCGGCTACGGCCGCGCCTATGCGTCCTGCACCTCGGCCCATACCTGCACCGGCGACGGCGGCGGCATGGTGCTGCGCGCGGGCCTGCCGCTGCAGGACATGGAGTTCATCCAGTTCCACCCGACCGGCATCTACGGTTCGGGCTGCCTCGTCACCGAGGGCGCGCGCGGCGAAGGCGGCTATCTCGTCAACTCGGAAGGCGAGCGCTTCATGGAGCGCTATGCGCCATCGGCGAAGGACCTCGCCTCGCGCGACGTCGTTTCACGCGCAATGACCATCGAAATCCGCGAGGGCCGCGGCGTCGGCAAGAAGCGCGACCACATCTTCCTGCACCTCGACCATCTCGATCCCAAGGTGCTGCACGAGCGGCTGCCGGGCATTTCCGAATCCGCCAAGATCTTCGCCAATGTCGACGTCACCCGCGAGCCGATCCCGATCGTGCCGACCGTGCATTACAACATGGGCGGCATCGCCACCAACTATCACGCCGAAGTGCTGACCAAGAAGGACGGCGATGACAATGCGGTGGTGCCGGGCCTGATGGCGATCGGCGAGGCCGCCTGCGTTTCCGTCCACGGCGCCAACCGCCTGGGCTCCAATTCGCTGATCGACCTCGTGGTGTTCGGACGCGCGGCGGCGCTGCGCTGCGCCGAGAAACTCGCCTCCAACGCCAAACAGCCGGAACTGCCGAAGGACTCCTCCGACCTCGCGCTCGGCCGGCTCGATCACTATCGCCACGCCTCCGGCGGCACGCCGACCGCCAAGCTGCGCGACTCCATGCAGCATGTGATGCAGAACAATTGCGCGGTGTTCCGCACCGGCGACCTGCTGTCCGAAGGCCAGAACCTCATCCACAAGGTGCATGGCGGCATAGGCGACATCGCCACTTCCGACCGGACGCTGGTGTGGAATTCCGACCTGATCGAGACGCTGGAGTTCGACAATTTGATCGTGCAGGCGGTGGTGACGATGGATTCCGCTTCCAACCGCACCGAAAGTCGCGGTGCGCATGCCCGCGAAGATTTTCCGGACCGCGACGACAAGCACTGGATGAAGCACACGCTGGCGTGGATCGGCAGCGACGGCAAGACCACGATCGATTACCGCCCGGTGCACAACTACACCATGACCAACGACGTGCAGTACATCCCGCCGAAAGCGCGCGTGTACTGACCGGGGACGAGAGGCCTTTTGAGATGGTTGAATTCGCGCTTCCCAAGAATTCGAAGATCAGCGGCGGCAAGACCTGGCCGAAGCCGAGCGGCGCCACCGAGACGCGCGAATTCCGGGTCTATCGCTGGAATCCGGACGACGGCAAGAATCCGAGCGTCGACACCTACTATGTCGACGTCAACGATTGCGGCCCGATGGTGCTGGACGGCCTGATCTGGATCAAGAACCACATCGACCCGACGCTGACCTTCCGTCGCTCCTGCCGCGAAGGCGTCTGCGGCTCCTGCGCCATGAACATCGACGGCCAGAACACGCTCGCCTGCACCAAGTCGATGCATGACGTCGGCGCCGGCGGCGCGGTGAAGGTCAATCCGCTGCCGCACCAGCCGGTAGTGAAGGACCTGGTGCCCGACCTCACCAATTTCTACGCGCAATACGCTTCGGTGGAGCCCTGGTTGCAGACGACCACGCCGACGCCGCAGAAGGAATGGAAGCAGAGTCACCAGGACCGCGAGAAGCTCGACGGGCTCTACGAATGCATCCTGTGCGCTTGCTGCTCGACCTCCTGCCCGAGCTACTGGTGGAACAGCGACCGCTTCCTCGGACCCGCTGCGCTGCTGCAGGCCAACCGCTGGGTCACCGACTCCCGCGACGAGGCGACCGGCGAACGACTCGACAATCTCGAGGATCCGTTCCGCCTCTATCGCTGCCACACCATCATGAACTGCGCCAAGGCCTGCCCGAAGGGACTCAATCCCTCCAAGGCAATCGCCGAGCTGAAGATGAAGCTGGTGGAGCGGCAGATCTGATCTGTCGCTGAGGCGAAAGGCCGCGGAACGTCGCCGCGGCTTGCGCGAAAAAACCGAGACACTTCGGCTCTCCTTGGAATCGCTCTAAGAGCAATTCCAAACCTTCGTCGACACCTTCGATGCTATGGCTCCCGGCGGTCGGCACATCCGTGCCGCAGACGTCACGTGGGGAAAATTCATGAAAGCGTTGATCAAGGTTTCGGCGGTGCTCGCCGTGTCGCTGTTTGCAGCCGCGCCGGCATTCGCAGACGGCTTCAAGGACTGCACCAAGCTCGATAAGGCCTCCTGGAAGCCGGCGAGTGCGGCCGAGGCCAAGGCCAAGGAAGCCGGCTACGAAGTCCGCCGTTCCAAGGTCGAAGGCTCCTGCTACGAGGTTTATGGCGTCAAGGGCGGCAAGCTGTACGAACTGTTCTACAGCCCCGAAGATCTCAGCCTGAAGAAGACCATCGCCAAGAACTAGGCGACCACACCTGTAGTCGACGCGTGCAGCAACCGGTCACACTCTCGCACGAGGCACCTTCAGCCGTGCCGGCGCATCAGGATGCGCCGGACATGGTCAAGGTGTGGGACTGGCCGCTGCGCGCGTTTCACTGGTCGCTTGCCTTCTTCGTACTGCTGGCCTGGTTCACGCCAGGCAGGTTCGACGGCCTGCACCGCTTCGCCGGCTACGCGGTCATCGTATTGATCGCGTTCCGGATCGGCTGGGGCCTGTTCGGCACGCGCTATTCGCGCTTCCGTGCGCTCGGCCGGCGACTGCGCGCCGCGCCGGCCTATCTCGCCAACCTTCGTCGCGGCAAGACCGGCCGCTATCGCGGCCTCAACCCGGCCGGCACCGCGATGCTGGTTGCGATGCTGCTGTTGCTTGCGATCTCCACCGCCACCGGATGGATGTCCACAACGGTGCGCTTCTTCGGCGTGCCCTGGGTGGAAGATACCCACGGCTACGTCTCCGACGCGGTGATCGTACTCGCCGTCATCCATGTGCTTGGCGTGCTCGCGGCCTGCGTGCTGCAGAAGGAGAACCTGGTGCGCGCCATGGTCACGGGCTGGAAACGTCGCCAGCGCTGAACTGGCTCCTCCGGCGGCGATTGGAGTCCTTGGCAAAACCGGCTATGCAAGCGCCGGTTTTCCGCTGCCCGAGGTTTTCGTGAAGCCTGACAACGACCCCTCGCCCGCGCCGTTCGGCCGGCTTGCCCCCAATGCGGCACAGGCTGCGATCATCGGACTGGCGCAACGCACGGGGCTGAAGCGGGGCGCGTTTCGTCCCTGGCTGTCGCGGCTGCTCGATCTGCTGCGCAGCGGGCCGCTCGACGTAAATTACCAGGGCGCCTCGTTCCGCCTCTATCATCAGGGCAGCGCCACCGAGCGCGGCGCGCTGCTCAATCCCGACTACAACATCGAGGAACTGAAGTTCCTGCGCGCGCATCTGTCGCATGGCGGCGTGTTCGTGGATGTCGGCGCCAATGTCGGCACCTATGCGCTGGCGCTGGCGCGCGACGTCGGTACGAAAGGCAAGGTGATTGCGATCGAGCCGCACCCGGTCACCCATGCGCGGCTGGCGTTCAACCATGCCGCTTCCGGATTCGCGCAGGTGAGGCTGGTGCAGGCCGCGGCGGGAGCCGACGACGGCGAGCTTCTGATCGAGACCGACGGAGACAATCTCGGCGCCAGCCACATCGTATCGGGCGACGCCTCCGGCAGGGCGATCCGCGTGCCGTCGCTGCGCCTGCTGCGCATTCTGCAGGAAGCCGCCGTCTCGCATGTCGATGCGATCAAGATCGACGTCGAAGGCTATGAGGACCGCGTTCTGACCGGCTTCTTCAGGGACGCACCGGCGACGCTGTGGCCGCGCGCCGTCGTGATCGAGCACCTCTCGAAAGACGAGTGGCTCGATGACTGCATCGCCGACATGGTCGCGCGCGGCTATGTCATCGCGGGCAAGACCCGCAGCAATACGTTGCTGAAGCACGGCTAGATACAGGTTCCCTTGCAGGCATCCCGGGAACCGGTGAGTCGGGGGGCCGTTACCGTACCATGATAGTGTCCCGCTTATGGTTTGAAGGTACCGCCTGAACCGCCCATGAACAGGGTCACCCCTAAGTTATTGCGATGTTAAAATAAAAAGCTTCCGGCGATTCGCCCTCGCCACAATCCGGCCCAACCGCTAGCTGTTGATCGCCGGTGCCGAACTACGCGGCATCCAAGAACCTTTCGGGGAACGAGAGCACCATGACAAATCTTCGCCTCCTGCTGCTTGCCACGACCGCCCTCACGGCGATGCAGTTCGCAAGCGCGCCATCGCAGGCGCAAAGCGCTTCGATCATCGTGGCACAAGCCCAGCCGCAGGACGACAGGACCAAGAAGCCTCCGCCGAAAGGACCGCCGCC
>JAHCKB010000369.1 GCA_026125985.1 Bradyrhizobium sp. | reverse complement strand
CTCCGGCAGTGCACGCAGCACCTGCTCCGTATGCTCGCCAAGGCCGGGCACGCCGGAGCGCGGACCGGGATGCTCGCCGGAAAAAATCAACGGCTGCGCCACATGGTGGCTCCGCCCGCCGTTCCCATCCGCCACCTCGCGGAACAGCCCGCGCGCCCGGAAATGCGGATCGGCGGTCACCTCGCTCAACGAGTTCACCGGCCCCCATGGAATCCCGGCGGCATCCAGCTTCTGCGCCCAATCGGTGCGATCGCGCGTCGCCAGCACGGCAGCGACCTTGCCTCGCAAGGCATCGCCGCGCGCGACCCGCTCGCTGCGATTGAAGCCGGCCGCATCAGGCATGCCGAGCAACTCGCACAGCGGCCGCCAGAACCAGTCTTCATGAGCAATCGACAACGTGAGGAGACGGCCATCGGCACACTTGAAGACGCCATAGGCCGGCTCGGCGCCGATGTCGGCGAGCGGCGCACCGTTCATCACCGGACCGAGCATCACCGACATCCAGGACACCAGGCCGTCCGTCATCGAGACGTCGACATATTTTCCTTCTCCCGTACGTGCGCGCTCGAACAGCGCCGCCAACGTGCCGACGGCAGCGAACATGCCGGAGGACAGGTCGCCGATCGCGATGCTTCCCGGATCCTCCACCGAGCCTTGCTCGGCGTGACGAAAGAGAAACCCGGCAAGTGCCTGATAGGAGATGTCGTGGGCGGGGCGATCGCGATACGGCCCGTCCTGCCCGAAGCCGGAGATCGAGACATAGACCATCCTTGGGTTGAGCTCCGCCATCGCCTCATGGCCGAAGCCGAGACGCGCCATGGTGCCCGGACGAAATCCTTCCATCAGCACGTCGGCGGAAGCGACCAGCCTGCGCAGGTTCAGCTTGCCTTCAACGCTCTTGAGATCCAGCGCCACCGAGCGCTTGCCGCGATTGAGCGCGCCGTGAAAGGCCGGAAACTGCCGTGCAGGATCTCCCGCGCCCGGACGTTCCACCAGGATCACGTCGGCGCCAAGATCACTTAGCAACAAGGTTGCGTAAGGCCCGGGATACTGCTCAGCCAGACTGATCACCCGAATTCCAGCGAGGGGAAGACTCATCTCGATCGCTCTTTCCGGCAGCGGCTTGACTTGCATTAATCCCGACAGTCTGTAACATAACCTTACGAATAATCAACTAACTCGAAAGTCAATTCCGAGGAAAGTCCGGTGGAATCGGTTATCTCTGAAATTCGGGGTGGCGCGATGTGGATCACGCTGAACCGGCCGGATGCACTCAATGCCATCACTCCCGCGGTGATTTCGGGCATCAACGCGGCGCTCGACAAGGCTCAGCTGTCAGACGTCCGCGCAGTAGTGCTGACCGGAACGGGGCGCGCATTCTGCGCCGGCGCCGACCTCAAATTCGTACGCGGCGAAGCCGGGAACGAAACGTCGCTGAGCCGCCTTCTCGATACCGTTCTCCTTGTCATGAACCGGCTCGAGACGTTTCCCATGCCGGTGATCGCGTCGCTGAACGGATTGACGTTGGCTGGCGGCTTGGAACTGATGCTGTGCTGCGATCTCGTCGTCGCGGCGCGCTCGGCCAAGCTGGGCGACGCCCATGCAAATTTTGGGCTCTTGCCCGGCGGCGGCAGCTCGGTGCGGCTGCCGCGTAAGATCGGCCCGACCCGCGCAAAATATCTGCTCTACACCGGCGAGTTCGTGCCAGCCGAACAGCTCGTTGCCGCCGGACTGGTCAACGAGGTCGTCGATGACGACATGCTGATCCCGGCGACCGAGGCGCTGGTCGCCAAGCTCGTCAACAAGAGCCCGCTCGTGCTTCGGCGCATGAAGGTGCTGGTCGATGATGGCCTCGAGCAACCTTGTGCGATAGCACTGCGACAAGAACTGCTCGCCAGCGAAGTCCACGCCCGCAGCAACGACCTGAAGGAGGGACTTGCCGCATTCGAGGAAAAACGCAAACCACGCTTCACCGGCAAATAGGAAAAGCAAGTCGGGAATGCCAAGAGGAGACGGTAATGAGCCAGGAGACGCGCTTCACGGTCCTGCAACAGATCCAGCGTGCGGCCCACCAGCTCGCACCCGCCATTCGGGAGATGTTCGATCGCGCAGGCCTCGCTCCAGCCGATCTCAAGACCGTGGACGACCTGTCGCGGCTGCCCGTATTCAAAAAGGAGTCGCTGGTCGAGTTACAACGCCAGCGGCCGCCATTCGGGGGTTTCCTTGCAGCAAAGGATGAAGAAATCGTCCGTATCTTCGTCTCTCCCGGCCCCATCAACGAACCTCAACTGAGGCACGACCGCGACGGATGCGGCTTCGGCACGGCCTTTGCCGCCGCCGGCCTCGGCCCCGGCGATCGCGTGCTCAACACCTGGTCCTATCATCTCGTGCCTGCCGGCCTTCTGCTCGACGAGGGCCTGCGCTCGGTCGGCGCGACGGTGATTCCAGCCGGCACCGGCGGCAGCGAGTTGCAGGCGAAGCTGGTGACCGACCTTGGCGTGACCTGCATCTGCGCCTCGACCGCCTTCTTCATCACGCTAGCGGAAGCCATCGAGGCGATGGGTCATTCGCTGCCCGGTGGCTGGAAGGTCAGAACTGCGTTGCTCGGCGGCGAACTCGGCGACTGGCTCGGCAAGCGCCGTCGCCTGGAAGCCAGGTACGGCGTTCGCACCTTCGCAGTCTATGCGACGGCGGACTTCGGCGTGATCGCCTTCGAAAATGGCGCGCAGGACGGCGGCTACGAGGTTCACCAGGACCGCATCGTGCAAATCTGTGACCCGACGACGGGGGCTCCGCTTCCGCACGGCGAGCCCGGCGAGATCGTGGTTACCACGCTGACGCCGGGCTGGCCGCTGATCCGGTTCGGTACCGGCGACGTCGCCGTCGCCACGGCTATGAACGCCGATGGCACGGTGCGCAGGATCGGCATGCTGCAGGGACGCGTCGGGCAGGCGGTGAAGGCGCGCGAGATATTCATCTATCCGCGCCAGCTCGAAGACCTCGCCATTGCCATTCCGGGAATCGGCCGCGCGCAGGCCATCGTCACCCGCCCGCAACAGCGGGAAGAGATCACGGTGCGGCTTTCGCTGCTTCCGGATGCGGACCGCGACGCCGTCCTGGCGGCGGCGCCGGCCCGCTTCAACGCGCTGTCTCGTCTGAAGGCCGACCGTATCGAGGTGGTAGGAACAGACGAACTGCCGGCCGACGCTCCATTCGTCGTCGACCGGAAGGACGCCTGACCCCGCACCGGCACGCAGCGCCTCAGCCGAGCCACCGCTTGCGGCGTCGATAATGCTTGATGTCGCGGTAGCTCTTGCGCTCGCCCTTAAGGTCAAGCCCGAGGTAGAACTCCCGCACGTCCTCGTTGTTTCGCAGCTCTTCCGCGGCGCCTTCGAGGACGATGCGTCCATTCTCCATGACGTAGCCGTAGTCGGCGATATCCAACGCGACGCGCGTGTTCTGTTCGACGATCAGAAGCGTGGTCCCGCTTGCCTTGAGGTCCTTCAGCAGCTCGAACACCTCGTCGATCATCAACGGCGCTAGGCCAAGCGACGGCTCGTCAATCATGATCAGCCTGGGATTGGCCATCATCGCGCGCCCGATCACGACCATTTGCTGTTCGCCGCCGGACAGATAGCCGGTTATCCGATCCTTGAGCGCCGCAAGCCGGCGAATGCGATCGTAGACATGATCAAGGCGCTTGCGTACCTCACGCCCCGACGATTCCATGTGGCCGCCGACCAGCAGATTCTGCTCGACGGTCAGATGGCGCAACACGCGGCGGCCCTCCATCACATGGATAATGCCGCCTCGAACGACTTCGGTCGGGTCCGCCCTGTCGATTCTCTTGCCGTCGAAACCGATATTGCCGGAGGTCACCCGGCCGTCCTCGACGCGTATGATGCCGGAAATCGCTTTCAGCGTCGTCGACTTGCCGGCCCCATTGCCGCCGAGCAACGCAACGCATTTGCCATCCGGCACGGCGAGCGAAATGCCCTTCACCGCCAGAATGACGTCGCTGTAGATGACTTCAACGTTGTTCAGCTCGAGCAAAACGCAAGCCTCCCGAGGGGATCCGACCGGGCCCGCGGGACCCGGCCGGATGGCGTTACTTCACCACTTGTTAATGGACGGCACCGGCACGTTGGCAGCAGCCTCCGTGTACTTGCCGTCCTTGATGGTGACGATACTCGCGACCAGCCCCTGCGTCGGGAACGGCCCGTCGTTCGAGAACT
>JAHCKB010000368.1 GCA_026125985.1 Bradyrhizobium sp. | reverse complement strand
TGTTGACGCCTTCCTTGAGCGGCTTCGGAGCGCCTTCGACGAGGTCCTTGGCTTCCTTCAGGCCGAGACCGGTGATGGCGCGGACTTCCTTGATGACCTCGATCTTCTTGTCGCCGGCGGAAGCCAGAACGACGGTGAAGTCGGTCTTTTCCTCGGCCGGAGCGGCAGCACCACCGCCACCGGCGGCAGGGCCGGCAACCGCAACTGCGGCAGCGGCGGACACGCCCCACTTTTCTTCCAGGAGCTTGGCGAGCTCAGCGGCCTCGAGCACGGTGAGGCTGGAGAGGTCGTCGACGATTTTCTGCAAGTCAGCCATTGATCAGTTTCCTTAAACGTATGGTTCGAACCAGGTTAATGTTCTCGCGAAGGGTCAGGCCGCTTCGCCCTTTGAGGCATGAGCCTGAATGACGCGCGCGAGCTTTGCCGCGGGAGCGTTCGAGAGCTGGGCAAGCTTGGTCGCGGGCGCCACGATGAGGCCCACGAGCTTTGCGCGCAGCTCGTCGAGCGACGGCAGCGAGGCAAGCGCCTTCACGCCATCGACATTCAGGACGGTTTTGCCCATCGAGCCGCCGAGGATGACGAACTGTTCGTTCGCCTTGGCGAAATCGATGGCAACCTTCGGCGCCGCGACCGGATCGTCGGAAGTAGCGATCACGGTCGGCCCCTTCAGCAGAGGGCCGATGCCGGCGACGTCAGTGCCTTCAAGAGCAATTTTGGCGAGACGGTTCTTCGAGACCTTCACCGAAGCGCCAGCCTGCCTCATCTGCTTGCGCAGGTTCTGCATCTGGGCGACGGTAAGGCCGGAATAGTGGGCGACGATGGCAACGCTCGTGGTCTTGAAGACCTCGTTGAGCGCTACGACCGCGTCCTTTTTTGCCGCTCTTTCCACAGCAAGCTCTCTCCGGTTGGCGGTCTTTGCCCATCTTGGAGCAGGACCACCGGGTTGCACCCGCCGTCCTACCCGTCACCTGACCCGGAACCGAGATTCCGGAAGACACGAGGGGCAAGACGACATCTTGAAGCCTGCCCTCCCGAAAGCCTTGCGGGGCCCGCGGGGTGTCGAGGTTCGAACCAAACTCACATCCGCAACCAGCCCCGAAAAGGCGGACGCGAAGAAAAATCCGGTCTTCACCCGTCTATGCAGGCTATACGATTAAGCCGTTGAAAAACTTTCGTTTATCGCAGGCGCCTGCAGTCTCGGACAGGATCGAGGTCGTCGGACAAACCGACGGCCCCTGCCCGATTCCGCTGAGACGAAGGATCCTCTTCCTTTCGAGCGAGCCAATGGATCGTCCGGAAAGGAACATTCTCCTGTTGTTTCAGCATTTTGGAATACGAGCACAGACGCGCCAGCGACCGCCAGCACGTCCGGAGGACGGGTGTTTATCCGCTTCCGTCCGGCTTGCCAAGAGCAAAAATCGGGCCGCTGCGAACAAGGCGCAAAGGGCGAAACCGGCCCTTTCGGTTTGAAATCCAGTGGATTTCCTCAGCATGGAACCGATTCTGGAACCAATTAGCTCGATACCGCATACGGCAGCGGTCTGCCGGCAAAGAACGCCTCAAGATTCGCCAGCACGCAGTCCTGCATCGCAACATGCCCCTCCAGCGTATGGCCGCCGACATGCGGGGCGAGCACCACGTTCGGCAGCGCAGTGAGCTCATCGGGCGCGTGCGGCTCCCGGGCGAACACATCGAGCCCGGCACCAGCGATGGTCTTGTCCCTGAGCGCGACGACGAGCGCGCCCTGGTCGAGGACCGAGCCGCGGGCGATGTTGACGACATGGCCGTCCTCGCCGAGGCGGCGCAGGATGTCGGCATTGACGATGTGGTGCGTCTCCGGTCCTGCGCGCACCGCAATGATGAGCACGCTGCACCAGTCGGCAAGCGCCTCGAGACTCTCGAGATAAAGATACGGCACGTCATGGCGGCTGCGGCTGAAATAGCCGACCTCGCTTTCGAAGGCCGCAACCCGCGCGGCAATGCGGCGACCGATCTCTCCCATGCCGTAAATGCCCACCTTCCGTCCGCCCATGCCGAGCTGCGGCCGCATCAGCGGCGAGGGTTTCGACGCAGCCCAGCTTCCGTCGCGGATGAAGCCGTCGGCAACGAGGATGCGACGCACGCTCGCAAGCGTCAGCGCCAGCGCCATGTCGGCGACGGAGGATGCATTCGCGCCGGGACTGTTGCCAATCGCGATGTTGCGCGCAGCGGCCGCCTTCAGGTCGACGCCGTCATAGCCGGTGCCGTAGCAGATGATGGCGCCCAGCCCAGGCAGCATGTCCATGATGTCGCCGCCGAGCTTGCGGCCGCCCGCGGCAAGGACCACGCGCACAGAGCGGAGCTCTTCCGCCGAGAATGCCTCACCCGGATTCTTTCCCGCCGCATCCAGCAGCGCGTAGGACTGGCCGATGCGCACCATCTGCGATTTCGGGAAGCGGTGAAGGATCAGGACTTTCTCAGGCATCGCGAGCCTTCTTTGTTGTCGCAAACGGAAAGGGCGGAACCGGTGGCCCGATTCCGCCCTTCAATCTTCATGCCGTCAGGCAAATCATCAGTCGTGCAGCGAGCCCGGCTCGACCTTCACGCCCGGCCCCATGGTGGAGGAAACCGCCACGCGCTGGATGTAGGTGCCCTTGGCGCCGGCCGGCTTGGCCTTGGAGACCGCGTCCGCAAGCGCCTTGACGTTCTGCACCAGCTTCTCCTCGGAGAACGAGGCCTTGCCGACGCCGGCCTGCACGATGCCGGCCTTCTCGACGCGGAACTCGACCGAGCCGCCCTTGGCGCCCTGCACGGCGGACTTAACGTCCATGGTCACGGTGCCGACCTTCGGGTTCGGCATCATGCCGCGCGGGCCGAGCACCTTACCGAGGCGGCCGACCAGCGGCATCATGTCGGGAGTGGCGATGCAGCGATCGAAATCGATGGCGCCGCCCTGCACCTTCTCCACCAGATCTTCCGCACCGACCACGTCGGCTCCGGCGGCCTTGGCCTCTTCCGCCTTCGCACCGCGCGCGAACACGCCGACGCGCAGCGTGCGGCCGGTGCCGTTCGGGAGGGTGACGACGCCGCGGACCATCTGGTCGGCGTGACGCGGATCGACGCCGAGATTGATCGCGATCTCGATGGTTTCGTCGAACTTCGCCTTTGCGCGCGATTTGACCATCTTGATGGCCTCCTCGAGCGGATACAGCTTCTCGCGGTCCACGCCTTCGCGGGCCGTCTTCAAACGCTTTCCGATTGCCATGGCGCCTTACCCCGCAACTTCCAGACCCATCGAACGGGCGGAACCCTCGACCATCTTCATGGCCGATTCAATGGTGTCGCAATTGAGATCCTTCATCTTCTTCTCGGCGATCTCGCGCACCTGCGCCTTGGTCACCTTGCCGGCCTTGTCGCGGCCCGGCGCCTTGGAGCCGGATTCGATCTTGGCGGCCTTCTTGAGGAAGAAGGACATCGGCGGCGTCTTCATCTCGAAGGTGAAGGAACGGTCCGCATAGATGGTGATGATCACGGGGATCGGGGTATTCTTCTCTTCCTTCTGGGTCTGGGCGTTGAACGCCTTGCAGAACTCCATGATGTTGAGACCGCGCTGACCGAGCGCGGGACCGATCGGAGGCGACGGGTTCGCCGCTCCGGCCGGCACCTGAAGCTTCAGGTATCCGGTCACTTTCTTTGCCATTCGTCACTCCTGTTGTGCCGGCGAACCGGCGGTTTCAGGTTGCGTGGTACGGATCGGGACGGCTGGCGACCGCCCTCTCCTCCCACGACCTCCCGACTTTACGCGAAGATCGCGCTTCGCGCACTCCATATACACGAAGACGCACTTCGTGCTTTTGCAATCAGACCTTCTCGACCTGACCGAATTCCAGTTCGACCGGCGTGGCGCGGCCGAAGATCGACACCGCGACCTTCACGCGCGAACGCGCCTCGTCGATTTCCTCCACCACGCCCGAGAACGAGGCAAACGGACCGTCCGCCACGCGGACGTTCTCGCCGATCTCGAACGACACGGACGCCTTCGGCCGCTCGACGCCCTCCTGCACCTGGTGCAGGATGCGCATGGCCTCGGCTTCCGATATCGGCATCGGCTTGTTTTCCGCACCGAGGAAGCCTGTCACCTTGGGCGTGTTCTTGATCAGATGAAACGCCTCGTCGGTCAGCTTCATCTTCACCAGCACGTAACCCGGGAAGAACTTGCGCTCGGCGTCGATCTTGCGACCGCGGCGCACCTCGGTGACCTTCTCGGTCG
>JAHCKB010000367.1 GCA_026125985.1 Bradyrhizobium sp. | reverse complement strand
GGTGCTCAGCCAGTCCAACGTCCGGCGCGTGAAGTCCGGCGTCTCGGTCGAGGAATTGGCCGAGGACATTGCCCGCCGCGGCACGCTCCTCCAGAGCCTCAATGTCCGCCCCGTCCTCGATGCCGATGGCAGCGAGACCGGCATGTTCGAGGTGCCCGCCGGCGGCCGGCGCTACCAGGCGCTCGCGCTGCTGGTGAAGCAGAAGCGCCTGACCAAGACCTCGCCGGTGCCCTGCGTCGTGCGTGATCCAGCGACGTCGATCCTCGCCGCGGACGACAGCCTGGCTGAAAACACGCAGCGCGTCGCGCTCCATCCTCTTGATCAGTTCCGCGCGTTCCTCGACATGCGGACCAAGGGCATGACCGAGGAGGAGATCGCCGCCGCCTTCTTCACCACCGTCCAGATCGTGAAGCAGCGCCTGCGCCTCGCGGCCGTCTCGCCTGTGCTGTGCGACATTTATGCCGAGGATGGCATGACGCTGGAGATGCTGATGGCATTCACCGTCAACCCCGATCCTGTCCGGCAGGAACAGGTCTGGGAGTCGATCCAGCATTCCTATAACCGCCAACCCTGGCACATTCGCCAGCTCCTCACCGAAACTTCCATTCCCGCCTCCGACAAGCGGGCGCAGTTCGTCGGTGTCGAAGCCTATCAGGCGGCGGGTGGCGAAATCCTTCGCGATCTGTTCGAGGCCGATGACGGTGGCTGGCTTCAGGAGCCGGCGCTGCTCGACCGATTAGTCTCTGACAAGCTGAAAGCGAACGCCGACGAGATCGCGGCCGAAGGCTGGAAGTGGATCAGCGTCGATACCGACCTGCCTTACGGCCATGATCATGGTCTTCGTGCCCTGACCGGTACCCCCGTCGATCTCACCGACGACGAGCGCGCCGCTCGCGAGGCGCTGCGCGAGGAGTACGACCGGCTCGAGGCGGAATATTCCGAAGCCGACGAACTGCCCGACGAGATCGACCAGCGCATGGACGAAATCGAAGCTGCGCTCGAAGCATTCGAGCAACGCCCGGCTATCTACGATCCAGCTGAGATCGTGCGCGCCGGCGTGTTCGTCAGCGTCGATCGCGAAGGCGAGCTTGTCGTTCGTCGTGGCTATGTCCGGCCGGAGGACGAGGCGCCGATCGACGCCGAGGGCCATGAGGTCGATGGCGTCACTGATCCCGCCGACGCCGAAAACAACGGCAGCGTCCAACGCGCCATCATCACGATCGGCGGCCAGTCGGCCGAGCCAGAGGAGGATGACGAGGAAGATGTCATCAAGCCGCTGCCCGAACGGCTTGTCACCGAGCTGACTGCGCACCGCACGCTCGCGCTTCGCGATGCGGTCGGCGCCAATCCGCAGGTCGCGCTGACGGCGCTGCTGCACAAGCTGGTGCGCGACACCTTCCAGCGCACCGGCACGTCCGGCGCGAGTTTGCAGGCGTCGGTCAATCACGTCTTCTTCCGCGAACAGGGCAAGGATCTTGGCGAGACATCCTATGCCAAGTCTATCGCCCAACGGCACGAGGATTGGACGGCGGATCTGCCTGTGGACGAGGATGCGTTGTGGGATTGGCTCGCCACTCTCGACGATGCCAGTCGCCTGGCGCTGCTCGCCCATTGCGTCAGCTATGGCGTCAACGCGCTCTATGAGCGGCTCAATCCCTATAGCGGCAGCGGCGTCTCGCAATCGGGCCTCGACCGCCGCATGGCCGAGGCGGATCGGCTGGCGCGCGCGACGGGCCTCGACATGGTGGAGGTGGGTTTCCGCCCGACCGTTGAGAACTATCTCGGCCGCGTAACGAAGCCGCGCATCCTCGCCGCGGTGCGCGAAGGTGCGGGCGAACGCGCCGCTCAACTCATCGACCATCTGAAGAAAGGCGACATGGCGAAGGAGGCCGAACGTCTGCTCGCCGATAGCGGCTGGCTGCCCGAACCGCTGCGCCTGGTCGAGCAGGACGAGCCGGCGACGAACGGCGAAGGCGACGAGGCGCTGCCAGCCTTCCTCGCCGACGATGACGAACCCTCCGACGACGAGGACGAAGTTCTGCACGTTGTCGCCGCCGAATAGCGCATCGGCGCGGGGCGGCTTCAGTCGTCTCGCGCTGTCCTTCCCAATCCGTTCCTCAGCCCGGCCAACGCGCCGGGCGCTTTCGTGTCAGGAGGCCGTCATGTCCGAAACTTCCGATACCGATGCAAAACCCATCCCGCCGCTCTCGGAGTGGGAAATGCTGTCCGCCTTGCGAATCCAACTTGAGGTAGAGATTTTCCAGACCAACAAGGTGACATTGTTCAGCGCCTTGGAACGCGCGGGCGTCACAAAGATCGTCATCACGTTCGATGGCTATGGCGATTCCGGCCAGATCGAGGATGTCCAGGCCAAGGCCGGCGACGACGACATCACCATGCCCAACGCCATGATCGAGTTTGCAACAACGGTCTGGGGCCAGCCTGAGCCGGAGCGATCTTCCGTCACCGTCGCCACTGCCGTCGAAAGCCTGACCTATGACGCTCTCGAACGTACGCACGGCGGCTGGGAGAACAACGACGGCGCCTATGGCGCTATCATCTTCGACGTCGCGGACTACTCGATCACGCTCGACTACAACGAGCGTTACACTGCGTCCGAAAACTACACGCACAGCTTTTGAGGAGGCCGCGATGGGGCATTGCTATCACCACGCGCTGTCCTCGGCGCGCAAATGGGGTGGCACAGCGGAAGACTATCTGCCGCTGCACCAATGGTTCGACGAGTCGAAGGAAATCACGGCGGACTTCCGGCACCGCGCGCTGCGCCACCATGCGCAGGGCATATTCGAGCTGGAGCGGACCTTCGGCGCTGCCATCACCATCTCGACCGGTCGCGTCGTGCCGGTCCGGCTGATCGGCGAGCAGCATGTGCTGGAGGATCTCGGCTTCATCCCGAGCTTTGCCGATTGGGTACGCTGCATCCGGCCTCAGCCCTGGATGGGTCGCGCCCAGCCCATTCACAAGCTGGTCGATCCCTTCGCGGCGCCGCCTGAGCCCGACCCAAGCCCTCCACCGCAAGCCGCCCTCGATCCGACGGCGGCCTGATCACCGCCATTCACCCAAATCAGCCCGGCCATCGTGCCGGGCGTTTTCGTTCCAGGAGCTTGTCATGGCCGATTATTTCACACATTTCTCGTGTCTGCTCGATGTCGGCACGCCCGACAATGCAGCCCGCGCGCTCGACCTCTACAACAGCCTGTCGGAGGACGGCGTATCGGAGGAGCCGCCTTCAGAAGGCTTCCTTCTGTCGATCCAGCCCGAACATGGCGGCAGCCAACTCTGGATGCGCGATGACGCCACTGGCGATCCCGAGCGGCTGATCCAGTTCGTGAAGATCTGCGCCGCCGAATTCGGGCTGACGGGCCGTTGGGGCTTCCAATACGCCAACACCTGTTCGCGCCCACGGCTCGATGGGTTCGGCGGGGGCGCGCACGTCCTCGACCTCGCGACGGGCGAGACGATCGCGTCGACCTACACCGATGGTTGGCTCGCCGAAACGCTCTCCAGCAATGGAGAGCGGATATGAGCATTCCCGCGCACGCCAGCACCAATTTCCAGACACTGCTGCGCGCGGCAGCGGACGGCAATCTCGCGCTGATGGAATGCCTCGACGCGCGGACGGGCAATCCCCGCTACGTCATCTGCGCCGTGGGGCGTGACAACGGCGACTACGTCTTCACGCCCTTCGGCCATCTCGCCGACGGCAATCCCTACGACGCTTATCTGCCGCCCGATCTCGACGATCCCGAAGGCTTCGTGCGGCTCGACGCGGGAGAGGCGCCATGACCGACATCGACGCCATCTTCGCGGCGGATCGCCAGCGTCCGCCGCGTGAACGGTCTCTGCCCTGGCTGGAAACCAGGGACGGCATCACCGTCGTCATCGAGCCCAAGCCGCATTGGGCCAACGACATGCGGGCCTTCCGATCCGAAGCCTGCGAATATTGCGCTTATGATGATTGGACCACGAACGGCGCCCGCGCCAGGTTCTTCGGCCACGTCGACACCTGCGGCCAAGACCTGATCCGCAAGGCCCGCGCGCTCGTCGTCGGCGAGATCGCGGACGGACATTGGAACTGATCCTCGGAAAAGCGCCCACCTCTCGGTCGGGCGCTTTTTCCATGCCAGCGTCGCGAGAGTGAGAGGGCGGCCGGAACGGGTTTGAGCCGGTGTGGTCGAGAGAGAGCGCCCCGCGGCTCGTCCGTTCCCGCTCTCCCGAGGCTCACATCATGACCCTGATTTCCGCATCGGCGGCAGCGACTGTCGCCGCGCCGCTTCCGCTCGCC
>JAHCKB010000366.1 GCA_026125985.1 Bradyrhizobium sp. | reverse complement strand
GCCCGACATCGAGGTCCTGCAGGACGTGCCGGAGGAACTGAAGGCGCGCACCGACACCAAGGGCGAAGCCTCGCTGCGCGGTCACCTCAAGAACGACGGCGACGAGAAAACCGGCTCGCAATCCTACGTGCCGCCTGATGTCAAGAACGACAAGGCGCTGAAGACCGCGGCCGACCTGCTGCACGGCATCAAGGCCACCGCTACGGCGCCAGCACCGACCAGCGGCGACAAGCCCGCCGCCAAGGCAGCCAACTAAAGGACGGCATCAGCGATTTGAGACGGGGCGGCCTTTCGGGGCCGCCCTTTTCGTTTCAGGTATCTTCCCCAGATCCGCCATGCCTGCCGTGGAACCGCCGCGATCCTGCCCTGCCGTGCTATCTTCGCCGCGGTGATTCGGGGAGATGGATGGCTGAAGCGGCCGACGATCTGAGCACGCCGCTCGGACAGGGAACGGTAGCCCGGCGGGCGCGTCGGTTCCGGCTGCCGTTCACGGCCACGCAGGCGCTCGCGACGCTGCTCGGCCTCTTCCTGGTGACGTTTGTGGGCTTTGCCCTGTTCAACGACGACCCTCTTGGCGGCGAGCCGAAGGCCAGGATCGTGTTGCGACACCCCGGCCCCGAGGCGGAGAAGGCAGCCGCAGCGCATTCCGGTTCCGAAGCCAAGTCGTCAGCCAAACAGCAGGCAGGAAGCCCCGCCACCGGGCACCAGACCGTCACCATCATCGACGGCTCCAGCGGCAAGCGGCAGGATTTCGTCGTCGGCGGTCCTGAGGCCAAGGACGGCCACGAGCCATCGAAGGTGCCGATGGCCGGAATCGACCAGCGCCTGCTGGAGAAGTCGCGCTACGGCATGATCCCGGTGATGGCCGACGGACTGAAGCCCTTCACGGTCTATGCGGCCGAGGCAGACCGGGCCAAGGCGGCAAAAATGCCGGTCGTAGCGGTCGTTGTGGGCGGGCTGGGTATCGGCGCCGCCAAGACGGCGGACGCCATCATGAAGCTGCCGCCGGCGGTGACGCTGGCCTTTACGCCCTATGGGGCCGAACCCGCCAAGCTCGCGGAACGGGCGCGGGCGCAGCGGCACGAGATCCTATTGCAGGTGCCGATGGAGCCTTTCGACTACCCGGACAACGATCCTGGGCCGCAGACGCTGCTGTCAACGCTGGGCGCCGAGCAAAACCTCGACCGGCTGCACTGGCACCTCAGCCGCTTCCAGGGCTATGCCGGCATCGCCAATTTCATGGGCGCGCGCTTTGTCGTCTCCGACAATGTGATGCAGCCGATCGTCCGCGAGGCGGCCAAGCGCGGGCTCGGCTATTTCGACGATGGTTCGGCCCCGCGCAGCGTCGCCGCCGCGCTGGCGGCGGGCCAAGCCATGCCCTTCGCCAGGGCCGATCTCACCATCGACGCGGTTCCGACCACGATCGAGATCGATCGCGCGCTGTCGAAGCTCGAAACCATGGCGCGGGAGCGCGGCAGTGCGGTCGGCATCGCCTCGGCACTGCCGATTTCGATCGAGCGGCTTTCGGCCTGGTGCAAGGCGCTGGAAGGCCGGGGCATCCTGCTGGTGCCATTGACAACCGCGATGCTGAAATCAAAATCAAACTAAGTCAGCCATTTGGCGTATCTGCAAAGCCGCTTGGCCTTTGTCTGTCTGATTGTCTGGAGCCGTGACGGAATGCCCCGCTACGAGGACCTGCCATACCGGACCTGCGTGGGCATGATGCTGCTCAACAGGGATGGACTCGTCTTTATCGGCCGGCGCGCCAGCGGCGTCGAGCACGTCGACGATACCCATGTCTGGCAGATGCCGCAGGGCGGCGTCGATCCCGGCGAGGACACCTGGGCGGCAGCCAGGCGCGAGCTATACGAGGAAACCAGCGTCCGCTCGATCGAGAAGCTCGGGGAGGTCGCGGAATGGCTGATCTACGACATCCCGCGGACTGTTGCCGGGCGCGCCTGGAAGGGGCGCTATCGCGGCCAGCGGCAGAAATGGTTCGCCGCGCGTTTCACCGGCAAGGACAGCGAGATCAATGTCGAGAATCCCGGCGGCGGCCACAAGGCCGAGTTCGTGAGCTGGCGCTGGGAGCCGATGAAGAATCTTCCGAAACTGATCATCCCGTTCAAGCGGCCGGTCTATGAGCGGGTGGTGAAGGAATTTTCCGGGCTTGCAGAGAAGCCGTAGGCGCGTCATTCCGCATGGCTGCCGAAAAACCCTATCGCCCCAATGTCGGCATAGCGCTGTTCAACGCCGACGGCCTCGTGCTGATCGGACGCCGTTTCCAGGACGATGGGCCAGAGATCATCCTGCCGGGCCTGGAGTGGCAGATGCCTCAAGGCGGCATCGATGCAGAGGAAGATCCCCGCTCAGCCGTCATGCGTGAACTCTGGGAAGAGACGGGCGCCGTGTCCGCGGACTATCTCGGGGAGACCGGCTGGATGACTTACGAGTTCCCGCCCTATGACGGGCCGCCATCGCATCGGCTCGCCAAATTCCGCGGCCAGCGGCAAAAATGGTTCGCGCTGCGCTTCACCGGAGCAGACAGCGACATCGATCCGCTGACGCCGCGCAACGGCCAGCCCGCGGAGTTCGATGCCTGGCGCTGGGAGCGTCTCGACCGCGTCGCCGACCTCGTGGTGCCGTTCCGGCGCGACGTCTATCGAACGGTGGCGGAAACGTTCACGCGATTTTCCGGTGGGGCTTCCCCTGACTAACCGCCCACGAGATTGCCGTTCCGGATGGAGCAGGCATTTCCGGAAACATCCGTCGAGATGATGTTGCACATCTTCCCGTCCATGGTTCGGTGACGTATCTCGGATCCGCCATCTTTTCCGAAACGCACCTGCAGGCTGCAGCCGGTGAACCCGCCGCTGAACGTCGCCTGGATACGGCGGGCGCCGCTTTGCATTGAATTCTGAATCGCCAGAACCGATCCCTCGAAACGGGTGCTCAGGTTGCCTGCAGAGCCCGTTCCCGAACGCTTGTTGCCGCCTTCCGGATCGAGGTCGTTGCTGTTGGATCCACCGCGGCCTCCGCGGCGGTTCAGCCGGGTAAACAGGCGACCGTTCTCGCTGACATAGACCAGCAACGACGATGCGGTGTGTCCCCGCTTGAGCTGACCGTCGTCGCAGCGTTGCACACGATATTCGTTCCAGCCCATGACGACGGTCTTGCCGAAGAGTTGCCTCGGCGCCTCGGCAGCACACATGGAGACGGCGATAAACGTCAGGAGGAGCGCAACAAGGCAGCGTGTCGCCAACCCGACGCTGAGACGCGGCGTCTCTCCTTCATCCCTGGCAACCGGTCGGCCGTGGCCGGCACTATCAGCCGCAAAAATCGCCGCGACCCTGCTTTTCATGGCAAGCAATTCCGACAACAAATATTGCCACAGGATGCCGCCAGTCGACGTCACGCGCAATGGCCGGCGGCCTGCGCACGACGGGAGTTTGACAGGATTTTCGGCGTGCGGGCCAACGGCCCGCTGTCGCCAGCTTTGGAAACCAAAGCGCCTAGTGCATGGCCGTGGAGTGAAGCTGGCCGTGGATGCCCTTGAAGTGGTCAAGCCGCTCGATGGCGTGATCGAGCTCCATGCCGTCGTGCTCGCCGAGCTTGGCTTCCATTTCCGCGATCGTCTCGGCAAACTTGGCGCGATCGAGCTCCTCGATCGAGGTCGCGACGTCGGCGAGCACGGTGAGGCCCTTCTCCGACATCTCGGCAAGGCCGCCGAGGACGATGATCTTCTTGTGCGTGCCGCCGGTGGTCACCGTCAGGATGCCCGGACGGATCGCGGCAATGACCGGCGCGTGACCGGAAAGCACGCCGAAATCACCTTCCACGCCGGGAATGTCAACCTGATCGACCTCGCCGGAGAAGGCGAGCTTTTCGGGGGAGACGAGATCGAAGTGGAAGGTTGCCATGGTCTTTCCGTTCTTTGCGCTGTCACCCGCGGGCTTGACCCGCGGGTCCATGAATGCGTTTCAGCGCGCGGCCGCGCTTCATGGATTGCCGGGTCGAGCCCGGCAATGACAGCATGAAGAGAAAGCGCGGGGAACAAGGCCCCTCCCACCCCCTCCCTGCCCTTGCGGCAGGACCAACCCATTGTGGCGGCAAGGCTTTTCCTGTCCCCCCGCTTTGCGTATAAAGAAGTCCACGATTCGGGGGCGAAGCGTCGGCCGGGGCACCTTATTTTCGCCCTTTTGCGGCCCGATAGGTTCCCCTCCATAACCCAAGCGCCGGCCTCCGGCACCTGCCCAGAAAGCCCTCGACCCGATGGCCAGACCCAGCTCCAAAGCGGTTGCTCCCAAGGCAAAGGCGAAGCCGGCCGCGAAGGCG
>JAHCKB010000365.1 GCA_026125985.1 Bradyrhizobium sp. | reverse complement strand
CTCGCCGCCGTCGAAGATGGGAATCTGGAAGGCAACGTCAAAGCCACGTTCGCGGAGCGGAGGAGCTTCCGGATCGGTGGTGCGCTTGTCGATCCCGGCGAGGTCGAGCAGGGTGACGAAGCGCGTCGCGTTGGCCAGATCGAGATGCTTGGCCAGCGCGACCAGTTCCATGCGCGCGATCTGCAGGTCGATGCGATGACCGACGGCGTCGGCCTCGATGCCGGGCGCCGTTGCCGGCCGTCGCGGCAGCGCGGGGAGCCGGTTGGGCAGGCGGAAGTCGAGCCCTTCGTTCCACAGTCCCATCAGCCGCGCGAGCCGCTCGCGTGCGCTGGCCGCTTCCTGCCGCGCGCTGGCGAGATCGGCCGTGGTCTCGGCGTAGAATACCTGCTCGCGGGCCTGGTCGAGCTTGTTCATCGCGCCGGTCTCACCGAGTTTCCTGGCAAGCTGCGCAGTCGTCTCGGCCGTCGCCTTGGCGTCGGTGAGGAGGCCGACCATGTCGTTGGCGGCGACCGCCCGGAAATAGGCGCGGCGTGTCTCGGCAGCGAGCCGCAAGGTCTCGAGTGCCGCACGCAACTGCGCCTGTCGGAAGCGCTCGCGAGCGATCTCGGAGCGCAACGGCAGCGTCGCCAGCGCCAGGATGTCGCCGACCACCTGCCGCTCGATCTCGCTGCCGCCGCCGCCCGCAATGCGCGAGACGGCGAAGGTCGGGTTGGGCGGAAGGCTTTGCTCGACGAGTTCGGTTTCGGCGAGCGCCAGCGCGTTATAGGCCGCCTGCAGGCCCTTGTTGTTGAGCAGCGCCACCTGCACGGCGGCGTCTGCGCTCAGCGTCCGGCGAAGCAGGCCACGCACGGCGACATGCGCACGTTCGGCATCCTCGCCGGAGCGAACGAAGGCGACGTCCTTGCCGATGGTGGCGCCCGTGACGTCGGCGACGACGCCCATGCCGGCATCAGGTGAGAAGGCCGCGCAGCCCGGCAGGGCGAGAGCGGCCGCGAGCAGAAGCCCCCGGCTTGCGAGATGGATGCTCATTGCGATTGCCGCCCGCTGCGTGGTCGTGGCGTAACCTGATCGTTGCGATCGCGCCAGGACGAGGGCATTGCCGGCCGCAGGCTGGAATAGGGCGCGATGGTCGAACGGTAGCCGACGGCGGCGACGGGCACGGCCGGATCCGCCGGGTCTCGCGTGGCGAGCTGCGTCGTTTTGGGGTCGCAGCCGGCCAGCAGTACGGCAAGCGCTATCGTTGCGCCGGTCGCCTGCATGCGCGTGCGCCGTCGTCTGCCCGTGACACGGGAGGAGGCGGACTCCGCCTCGATGGGGGTAAGCATGGTTCGTCCCTGACCTGTCGATGGATCACAGGCGTACGCGGCGGCGATTGCCGCGCGTCGCCCGAGCGTCATTGCGTCAGGTCAGACGATGGGGGGTTTGTACGGAAGGGGAGGCGTCTTGTCCGGCAGGCGCCGGAAGGTCTCGGCCATACGCACGAAGCTCGGCTGCACGGGTCTGGCGATCGAAGGCGTGTCGGCCGCTATCGTCGAGAGACAGAGCATTGCGCAGCAAGGCCCCGTCGAGTTCTTGCCGTCATGTTGATGCTGGTGGTGCGTACTGCCGGATCCAGCGTCGCGGTCCGCATGTGCTTCGCTATGCTGGTGCGCGGAATGATCGTGCGCATGCATGGAGACGGGCGGGTTCAGGTCGTTCGCCAGCCATGGCGCCGTACTGCCGAGCGCGAGCGCGGCCCCCGGCGCGACGACGCAAAACAGATAGAGCAGGGCGACCAACCACCCCGCTCTGGCCCGATTCTGTTTTTTCAATCGAACGAACATCGAGTTCCAGAATAGCCGTACCGGCAGGTCGCGCCAAGATGGCAGCGCGACTTCCCACGCATTTGCGCATCCGGTCTCGCGAGATCGTGAGCGCCCGATTGGAGCCCGCTGGTCGCGGGAAGCACGCCGCGCTTCTTCCGCGCCTGTCCGGAAATCCGGCCGGACATTTCGCGCGCATCCTAACCAGCCTCTTCCGGCCCCCGGGAGGCCGAAAATATCTCCCAGCTCACCATGAATATCGCCGCGATCAGCGGGCCGAGGACGAAACCGTTGAGGCCGAAGACGGAGATACCTCCGATCGTGGAAATCAGCACCACGTAATCGGGAAGCTTCGAATCCTTGCTGACCAGGATCGGGCGGAGCAGATTGTCCACCAGTCCGATGACCAGCACGCCGTACAGGATCAGGCCAAGCCCCTGCCAGATGGCGCCGGTCGCCAGCAAATAGACTGCGACCGGCACCCACACCAGCCCGGCGCCGATGGCCGGCACCAGCGACAGGAAGGCCATCAGCGCGGCCCACAGCAGCGCCGCGTGAACGCCGAGGAACCAGAACGCGATGCCGCCGAGCGCGCCTTGCGCGATGGCGACTAGGATGCCGCCCTTGACGGTCGCGCGGACGACATCGGCAAAGCGCGTGAAAAGCACGGACTTGCGGTCGGCGTGCAGGGGAATTGCCTGCTTGATCCGCTCGGCCAGCATCTCGCCGTCGCGCAGCAGGAAGAACAGCAGATACAGCATGATGCCGAAGCTGATCATGAAGTCGAACGTGTTCATGCCGAAGCTGAGCGCCTGCGGGGCGAGGGCCTGCCCGCCCTTGAGCAGGCCCGATGCTAAACCCTCGCGCAGGGACGAGAGACTCGTGAGGTTGAACCGATCGGCCAGTCCGGTCAGCCAGTCCGGCAACGCGTCGGAGATTTGCTTCAGGCGACTGCCGAAATCGAACTCGCCGGACTGAATCTTCGTGACGAGGCCCGACGCTTCCTGAACCAGCGAGGTTGCGATCACCGCCAGCGGGAGGATGACGATGGCGATGATGATCAGCACGGTGAGGGCGGCTGCGAGCCCGCGCCGGCCGCGCACCGGCTTCAGCAGCCGTCGATATACCGGCGCGAAGATCAGCGCCACCACGGTCGCCCACAGGATCGCGCCGTAGAACGGATGCAACACCCAGGCGAAGGCCAGTGAAACTGCGCCTAGCAGCAACAGAAAAGACTGATGTTCGATCCTCGGCACGGCTGTCTCGCATTGGCGTGGCGTTCCGAACCACTGCCTAGCACAGTCAGCGCCTCCTGCCCCCGAAATTGGCCGCCGCGGAGGTCAGTGAGGTCCCCGGCGACCGCATGCCCAATATCGCGGCATTGTGGGTTGACCTTGGGCGGCCGGCCCCGCAAGTTGCGCCCGCCGTGGCAGTTTCTTCTCACTTCACCTCATCATCCGCCCAGTTTGTTCCCGACTCGCCTCAGGCGTGGCTGCGGCTCGTCGTGGCCGTGCTGATCGCGGCGGTCGGCGCAGTCGGCATGTGGTCGGTCGTGGTCGTGATGCCGGTGGTGCAGGCCGAGTTCGCGGTCACGCGCGGGGCGGTTTCGCTCGCCGCCACCATGATCTTTTTCGGCTTCGGCCTTGGCGGCGTCGTCATGGGCAAGATCACCGATCGCCTCGGCATCGTGCCGGCGATGGCCGTCAGCATTGCCTTCCTGTCGCTCTCCTACGTGCTCGCAGGATTGTCGACGGCGCTGTGGCAGTTCATTGCGGCCTCCCTCCTGATGGGGCTCGGCGCGTCGGCGACTTTCGCGCCTCTGATGGCGGAAGCCTCGCACTGGTTCGAACGCTATCGGGGCCTGGCGGTTACCATCGTCGCATCAGGCAATTATTTCGCGGGCACATTCTGGCCGCCGCTGGTCAACTGGGGTACGCAGGCCTATGATTGGCGAGTCACCCATTTCGCCATCGCCGTTGTCTGCGGCGTCTTGATGACGATCCTGCTCATCGTGCTGCGCCGGATCATGGGCGGCAGCGCCGCGCACGATCACTCCAACGCCGCGCCGCCGCGGGTCGACCTCAATCTTTCCGCCAATACGCTGACGGTGTTGCTGTGTATCGCCAGCATCGCGTGCTGCGTGGCCATGGCGATGCCGCAGGTCCACATCGTCTCCTATTGCGGCGATCTCGGTTACGGCCCGGCGCGCGGCGCCGAGATGCTGTCGCTGATGATGGCGTTCGGTATCGTCAGCCGCATCGGATCCGGCTTCATCGCCGACAGGTTCGGCGGCATGGTCACTTTGATGATCGGGTCGGTCGCTCAGGCCGTTGCGCTGTTCTTCTATCTGTTCTTCTCGAGCCTGCCGTCGCTCTACCTGATCTCGGCGATGTTCGGCCTGTTCCAGGGCGGCATCGTGCCGAGCTACGCCATCATCGTGCGCGAGACCATGCCCGCCAACGAGGCCGCGACGCGCGTCGGCATCGTGATCTTCGCCTCCGTGGTCGGCATGTCCTTCGGCGGCTGGATTTCCGGCGTGATC
>JAHCKB010000364.1 GCA_026125985.1 Bradyrhizobium sp. | reverse complement strand
GGCGATCATGGTCTACATCGTGCTGGTGGAAACCACTAACACAGTTGCAAACAGGGCACCGGCGGTTCCTGCGTGTTGTGCCAGGTGAGACGTATCCATGCGAACCAACCAGTCGTTTTGAAGTGACAGATCCTGCGAGTCCGGCGTGCCCGGCCGCCATCATAGAGCGCGCCGGCCACCTTCGATATACGGAGAAAAGGCGAGCTTGGTCGTGAATTTCACGCGACGGGATGAATTTTCGTCCAGTCGTCCCCAGGAGGCTGGCAGGCTGGTGGAACCGGCCATCGCCGCCAGTTGCGGCCTGGTCCTAAGCCCTTCAAAGCGCGGGACAAAGCCGCCCTGCCGTCGTTGACGGCACGCGGCAAGGCGGGCACTTTCCGGTTTCCAGCTTACCGTTGAGGAGAGGCTCCGCCTCCCGATGTCCAAGCAGCCATTTCCAATCCTGTCTCTGTTCATGGCCGCGACCGCGGGCCGCAACATGACGAGACCGGCTTATGCCGCGGTGGCTTTCGGCATCGCGATGATGGTTCTGCTGACCGTTGACCCTGCCTATGAGTCGGCGCACCGATGGGTCGACGCGGTGCTGTGGGCGTGTCTGGCCTTTTTCGTCTTCGAATGGGCAGTGCGACTGCGCCATGCCATCCTGTTGCAGCGAGGCCTGGCCTACGCCTTCTCCTTCCGCGGACTGGTCGACCTGGCCGCCGCCGCAACGATCCCGGCGGCCCTGATAGCGGGCGCGAGCCCCAAATCGGCGTGGCTGCTGGGCGTGGTCTGGGTGCTCAAGCTGGTGCCGGGCATTCCGGGGCTGCGGCAGCTCCGCCGGGTGATGGTGGTGGAGTCAGCTTCGCTGTTTTCAGTGCTGGTGATTTTTCTGATGGTGGTGTTTCTCGCCTCCGTCGCCGAATACTTCCTTGAACGCGAGGCTCAGCCGCAAACCTTCGGCAGCGTGCCGGCGGCCTTGTGGTGGGCGGTGGTGACGCTCACCACCACCGGTTACGGCGACGTGGTGCCTGTCACCCCGCTCGGACGCGCGGTCGCAGCCATCGTGATGATATCCGGGCTCGGCGTATTCGGCCTGTGGACCGGCATCCTCGCCACCGGGTTCGCCGCCCAGACGCGGCGCGACAATTTCCTGAAGACCTGGGAGTCCGTCAGCAGGGTGCCGTTCTTCGCCGAACTCGGCCCCACCGCGATCGCCGACGTCACCAACATGCTGCGCACCATAGACCTGCCGCCGCGCACCATGATCATCCGCAAGGGCCAGCAGGGCGATTGCATGTATTTCATCGCCGCCGGAGCAGTGGAAGTCGACCTGCCGGCTGGAAAGAAAGTGACGCTCGGCGAAGGCGCCTTCTTCGGCGAGATGGCGCTGCTCGGCAGCGCCACGCGTAACGCCAACATCACGACGACAGTCCTGACACGGCTCCTGGTGCTCGATCTCGTCGACTTCCGCCTTTTGATGGCGCGTCACCCCGAACTCGGCCGAACTATCGACGCCGAGGCCAGGCGGCGCGCACTGGAAAACAAATAAGAACATGGAGAATCTCAATGGTGGACACCGACGGCGCCAGCGCGCCGCTGCTCAACATCGCCGGCGCCCGCGCCACCATCCGCCTCAACCGGCCGCGGCACCACAACCGGCTCGAAGCCGACGATCTCGGCGTGCTGCTGAAATTGTTCGATCAGGTCGAAGCCGACCCCGCGGTGCGCGTGCTGGTGCTGACCGGCACCGGCCGCACCTTCTCCTCCGGCTACGATCTCGGCTCGGTCGCCGAGCGCGCGGTGAGTGCGACCGAGCAGCAGAGCGCAGGCTCCGCCTTCGAGGTCGTGGTCAATCGCCTGGAAGACCTGGCCGTGCCGACCATCTGCCGGCTCAACGGCGGCGTCTATGGCGGCTCGACCGACCTGGCATTGGCCTGCGACTTCCGCATCGGTGTCGACACGTCAGAGATGTTCATGCCGGCAGCGCGGCTAGGACTGCACTACTACAAGAGCGGCATCCAGCGCTACGTCTCGCGGCTCGGTGTCGACAACGCCAAGATGCTGTTCCTGACCGCGCAGAAGATTGCCGCCCCCGAGATGCTGCGCATCGGCTATCTCACCAGGATGGTGCCGGCCGAGGCGCTGGATCAGGAAGTCGATGGGCTCGCCGACATCCTTGCCGCCAATGCGCCGCTCGCAATGGCCGGCATGAAGCGCGCCATCAACGAGTTCGCCCGCGGCAAACTCGACGAGGTCGCGGCTGATACCCGCCACCGCGAGAGCATGCGCGGCGCCGAGATCAAGGAAGGCATCAAGGCGCTCGCCGAGAAGCGGCCGCCGAAGTTCTGAGCCGCTCTCGCCTTCGTCATGGCCGGCCATGACGGCAATCCGCGTCGCACCGCGCCGGTACACAGAATCGCGAAAACAACCCCATGCAAAGTAGAACGGGGCAGCCCAAAGCCGCGCCGCGCTACTCCTCCACGAACGTCACGGTGTCCGCCACGGTCGCCCGCGTGGTGCGGTAGCTGTTCACCAGATGGGCGTGATCGGCGTAGCCGAAGGAGATGCCGCAGACGACGCGGCGGTCGTCGGGCAAGTTGAAGTGACGGCGAATGAGCTTCGAATGCCGGGCGAGCGCGGCCTGCGGGATGGTGCCGAGTCCGAGCGCCTGCGCGGCGAGCATGAAGTTGCCGACATAGGCGCCGCAGTCGATCGCGCCATAGACGCCTAGCGGCTCATCGGTGTGGATGACGGCCACATGCGGCGCGCCGAAGAAATTGTAGTTCTCCAGCGCCTGTCTGGCATAGGCCGCCTTGTCGCCTCTGGCGATACCGAGCGTATTGTAGAGCTGGAAGCCGCTTTCGCGGCGGCGCTCCAGATAGACGCCGAGATATTCGCGCGGCGGCGGAAAGTCGTGACCGTCCTCGACGCCGGAAACCGCCGCCGCATGGATCGCCTTGCGGAAGCGCTCCTTCGCCTCGCCGCTGGCAATGATCACCTGCCAGGGCTGGCTGTTGCACCACGACGCCGTGCGCTGGGCGGCGGCAAGCAGCCGCTCGATGGTCGCGCGGGGGACCGGCTGCGGCAGAAACGCGCGCACCGAATAGCGCTCGTTGAGAAGCTCTTCGAGCACGCCGACGCGCTGTTCCGTCGAGTAGTTCGCCTTCAGCGCTTTCGCCGCAGCATCCGCCATCGTCAGCGCCCCTTGGTCGGGATCTTGTTGAACGGCACGTCCTTGTCGACGCGGATATCGCCGGGCAGGCCCAGCACGCGCTCGGCGATGATGTTGCGCAGCACCTCGTCGGTGCCGCCGGCAATGCGCATCGAGGGCGAGGACAACAGCATCTGCTGGAACTGGCCGAGCGCCGTTTCCTCACTGTCGCCGGCCAATACGCCGGCCGCGCCCTGCAGGTCCATCGCATAGGAGGCGATGTCCTGCAGCATCATGCCGGAGACCAGCTTGCCGATGGAGTTTTCCGGGCCCGGGCGCTCGCCCTTGGACAGGGCAGAGACGGTGCGGTAGCTGGTGTATTTCAACCCGTTCGACTTGGTCACCCAGCTCGCCAGCTTCGAACGGACGGCGCGATCGTCGATCGCAAGGCCGTCCTCCAGCATCAGGTTGGAGCAGAACTCGAACATCTCGGGCACACCGGTGGCGAGCCGCGCGCCGATCGACATGCGCTCGTTCATCAGCGTGGTTAGCGACACGTTCCAGCCGTCGCCGACGGCGCCGAGCCGCTGGCTGTCGGGAATGACAACGTCGGTGAAATAGACTTCATTGAACTCCTGCATGCCGTTGGCCTGCTTGATCGGCCGCACCTCGACGCCCGGGCTCTTCATGTTCAGGAAGAACATGGTCAGGCCCTTGTGCTTGGGCACATTCGGATCGGTGCGCGCAATCAGCAGCCCGTAGTCGGAATAATGCGCGCCCGAGGTCCAGATCTTCTGGCCGTTGACGACCCAGTTGTCGCCCTTCTTCTCGGCGCGGGTGCGCAGGCCTGCGACGTCTGAGCCCGCCGACGGTTCGGAGAAGAGCTGGCACCAGATTTCCTCGCCCGAAGCGAGCTTCGGCAGATAGCGGCGCTTGGCGTCCTCGCTGCCAAAGGCCATCACGGTCGGACCGCACATGCCCTCGCCGATCTGGAACGGCTGCGTCAGCTTGCCGTAAACGCCCTCTTCCTGCTGCCAGATCACGCGCTCGATCGGGCTCGCGCCGCGGCCGCCATACTCCTTCGGCCATTGCAGGCAGGCCCAGCCGCCGTCCGCCTTCTTCTTCTGCCAGGCCTTGCCGACCTCGACCATGTCGTGCTTGGCGAGCCGGATGCGCCCGAGCGAGGACTTCGACAATTCCTCCTCGAACTCC